>JAQGHT010001156.1 GCA_028291565.1 Planctomycetaceae bacterium
AACAATCCAATCATGGTCGATGCCACAGAGCCAGCCTACCGGGCTGCGGCAATGATGAAGCTACATCGCATTCATCATCTGCCCGTTGTCTCCGACGGTTGTGTCGTGGGGATGCTTTCGGCCCGTGATCTCATCGGTGTCGTACCGGAGACTTCAAACCGCAAAGGCAAGCCCGCGCGGCCGACCAGATCGTTTGACTCATCCCAAGACATCCATGTTGGCGACATCTGTTCGCCGACCATCATTTCCGTGCCGAGCAATACCGGGATCCATCGGGCCGCCTGGCTGATGGTGCGCCACAACATCCGCTCCCTCCCACTGGTTCGCGACGATCGCATTGTGGGGATTCTGACCGACACCGATCTGATCCGCGCCTGCCTGACTGGAAATCAGCGGATAACGGGGATCGACTCTTTGAAATGGGGCCGTAGTCCGGTAGCGGATCACATGAAGTCATCCCCCTGCACGATCGAACCAACAGCATCGGTACTTCACGCGTGGATGTTGATGCGAGAGCAAGACGTGCAGCATCTCGCGGTGGTGCGCCACGATGAGTTCGTGGTCGGAATCGTGTCTGATGACGATGTGTTTTATGCGCTGCGTGAACCGCAGTCGAATGCCGTCACAACCGATGCGCATTCACGGTTGCCAGCGATGTCGCTGTCCGACATCATGACACGCGAAGTCATCACGGTTGGCAAATACGACAAACTGAATCTCGCTTCAGACAAGATGCTGTCAAACAACATCGCCGCACTATTGGTGATTGACTATTGGCTTGAGGGAATCATCACCAGAAAGGATCTGCTCAAGGCAATCATCATGATGGACTAATCGATTGTTTATTGGCCGGCATCACTCGCCAGCCCGAAGCATTCATTTTTCAGGTGGATCTTCTTCAGGCGGCTTACACGATCTAAAGTGAAAGTAAAAAGTTCCCGGTTGCCAATGGGTGATATTGTATAACTTCTGAATAGTCGATCCCTTGTGAATTGTGTCGGCCGCAAAAAGGTACGCAACACTTGTTACGAAAGGGCAGCGGCTCTTGCCGTCAAGGCACTTGATTCGCTATCAGTGAATGACCGGTCGTTCGGATGCGAAGGTAATACATACTGTGTGACCAAGACGCGTCGGTGGCATCGACCGATGCAACGAATTCCATAGTCAGACCGGCGATTATCGAATTCGAGCCACCGCAAGATCGAGCAGTAAGACGCAATGGATCAACTTGTCTGACTTATGTTCTTCCATTTGGTTCGGTGTGTCCCCCACTTCAACTCCTCAGCCACCTCACGCAGCCCTCGCTCAGAAATCGGATCCTTGCCGCCCTGCACCACTGGCCAGAACAAAATCTGCTCCTGAATGTCCGGCGCCAACCCCAACAAATTCATAATCTGCGTCACCCGCGCCCGCGTGACGTGCCCCAAACGCGCCAAATCTGCGTAGTCGGCCGCCACGCCTGTTTGTACCAACTCCGTCAAACCGGTGCGCCAGGGCTAACAACCGTGTGACACGTGGTACGGGGCTGACAAGGTTGGAAATCGTGGACTGTCTGCGTCGGTGTGTCAGACCGATGAACGTCTGGAATCGCGTTAGACTGCGAATAATCTGAAGGTACCGAACCGAGCAATTCGAGTTGCCAAATCCGGTTCATTTCGTGGTATTGGTAACCCGGATCGGCGGCCCCGAGTCCCACAGTTGCACGCCCCGTATTCCAATTGCCGCCAAACGCCGCTGGTCGGGGCTGAATGCGACGTCATAAATTTCTCCCACTGCGCCTGGCAAGGTCAGCACGCGCCGGCCGACTGTCGTGTCCCAGACAATCAATGATTCATCCTTGCTTCCAGAAACGAGCCGGGTTCCATCACCGTTGAACGCAAGTGCTTCGATGACATTGGCGTGTCCCAGCAATTCGTGTTCTTGCTTGCCACTTGAGAGATCCCAGACGCAGACGAAGTTCACGGTCCCATTTCTTCCTGCGGCTGCGAGATGGCGGCTATCGGGGCTGAAGGCGACATCACCCATGCCTGTTCCGCGGCCGAACTTCGAGACGAGCAATGTCCGGACGGGCCTCCCCGATATTGCATCCCACAACTCCACGCGGCCATCGAGATCGTCCACCCACGATGTGGTCGCGAGCAGGTCGCCTTTGGGGCTATATGCAAGGTGCAGGCCGCGGACTGGAATTTCAAGTGCCTTCGTCCCGTCGGAGGTATGGACGACTTCAACCAACTGATTATATCCGCCGAACGCCAGCCGGCTGCCATCGGGACTGGCCACCAGCGACTGAAGCCGGTCTTGCGGCGGTCGTTCGATCGTCAACTTCTCCGCACCCGTTTTTGAATCTCGAACGATCACCTTACAGGGCGGATCTGTCGAGCGGCCGTTCGAACTTTGGACGGTGGCGAACCAGCTATCGTCGCGGCTGAAGGTCACGCCGCGGACCCACAAATCGGGGACTTCTGTCCGGACGACCATCGTCCGAGCGCCCGTTTCCGCATTCCAGACGGAGAGAACCTTTCTGTTACCGCTGCGTCTGTACCAACCTCCGTCCGGGCTCACCCCTTCTTCCCAAAAATCTTCACTGTCGTCGGGTAAAACAATCATCCGGCCGCTGGGGTTGAAAGCCACGACATGAGGATTAAATCTCATCCGGGTATCCAGGAGACGGGCTTCGGGAGCCTGTGTGGCATCCCGGATCTTGACGGTTTCGCCGATGCTGGTTGATGCAATGCGTTTTCCATCGGGGCTGTAGTCCAGGCAATTGAAGCCACCACGCAACTGGCGCAGCAGACGCCCGTGAGCCACATCCCGGATCCGAATCGTTTTGCCCGGATAATCGGCGGTTGCCAACTCCGTCCCATCGTGGTTGAACCGTACTTTCCGTCCGGCATCAACTATCCGGTGGCGAATCGCTCGGGTCGCGACATCCCAGATAATCACCGTCGACTGAAAGTCGCCTGCGGCGAGAAGGCGGCCATCGGGTGAAAACGCGACGTCTGTAATTCCAAACTCGAGGCCTTCAAATTGCGATGTTTTCTCGTAGTGACCGAGCTCCCAAACATAGACGGCGGTCGCAGTGCCCGAGGCTGCCAGGCGCTGACCTTGCCGATCAAACGCCAGACAATACGTGTGGCCAATCCCGGACGAGACTTGCAGCGACTGCACCTCGGTTCCCTGGGGCGCGCGCCAGATCTTGATCACTCCGGTATTATCAACGGAAGCGAATTGCACGTTGTCGGGGTGAAACGCGACTGACACGACCGGTGCTTTATGCCCCGGGAGGTCCAGAGTGATGTGGTCACCGTTTAGCCGCTGCAATCGGAGCTCGCCCTGTTGCTGACCACGGCCGAAAGCGCCTCCCCCTGAAAGAAGCCAGGCACCGTCGTCGCTGAACCTCGCGGTAACCGGCTGATATTTATGCTCGGCAGAGGTCCCTGCTGGAAATCCCGTGGAAGAATCGAAGAATTCAACCCGGTTCCGACCAGGATCGGGAATCGCCAACAACCGTCCGTCCCGGCTGAAAGCCAGGTCCTGCACGTCGGCAATCGTTTTGATCGTCACCAGTTCCGGATGGCAAAGTTGGTTGAGATAATCCCACTCCCAGCCGCGCCGCCGTTGCTCGCAGGCCTCGAGCGTGACGTCGGCACGGTCGATGTGGTCAGCCACCCATTCGCGATCCGCAAGTTCAATTCCGTTGATGTAGAGTTGAGTTTGCGACTCATCCAGGAGCCGCTCCGCACGCGTCCACTCACGATTCGCCACTTGCAACTGCCAGGTCACCCCCCCGAAACCGGTCAGGCCGACCACGATCAGAGCAGCGAGCGCGGGGCGCCGGCGCGCCCATTTCAGGGTTCGTTCCACAGCTCCCACGGGACGCGCAACGATCGGCGCGTGATTCACGAAGCGCCGAAGATCCTCGGCGAATTCGGCGGCGCTCCGGTAACGCTTCTCTGGTTCTTTGCGGAGGCATTTCAGACAAATGGTTTCCAGGTCGCGCGGCAACCTGGGATTCAGTTGCCGTGGGGCAACCGGCTCTGCTTCGAGCACTTGCAGCAGCGTATCAACAGGATTGGCTGCCTGAAACGGCGGCCGACCGGTCAACAGGCAATACAGAATGGCCCCCAGCGCATAGACGTCGGAACGTGGCCCGGCCTGGTCGACATGGCCGCCGGCCTGCTCTGGCGGCATGTAGCTGGGGGTCCCCAGGATCTGCCCCGTCCCGGTCAAGTTCGAGTCCGCTTTGAGTTGCTTGGCGAGCCCAAAATCGGTGACACGGGGCTCGCCTGCCTGATCGAGCAACACATTCGCCGGCTTCAGATCGCGATGAATGATCCCTTTCTGGTGCGCGTATTCGACCGCCTCGGCGACCTTCCTGACCATTTCGGCGGCCTCACGCGGTGGAAGGGGACCATTGGCCACCTTCCTCGCCAGGCTCTCGCCCTCGACATACGCCATGGAAAAATAGTGTTGTCCCTCATGCTGGCCGATTTCGAAGATCGGCACGATTCCCGGATGATCGAGTCTGGCCGCCGCTTCGGCCTCGGCCTGAAACCGTTTCACGTCACTGTCGTCGGCGAGCTGCCCGGCCAGAATCATCTTGAGTGCCACGATGCGATTCAAATTGATCTGCCGAGCCTTGTAAACGACCCCCATCCCACCGCGAGCAATCTCTGCCAGCAGCTCATAATCGCCGAAGTAACGGACAGTCGTCCCGGATTGCACCCTGTCCGTTCCCGACTTTCCGATGATCGTCGGCGCCTCGGCCGCTTTCGGCGGGTCGGTCATAGGACAGATCGAATCGTGGTTCCGGAAGAACAACCTGAGATCATCGGCCAAGTCGGCGTGAGCGGCGAGAAATGCCAACCGGTCGAACGGTTGGCCTTGCTCATCCAAACGCAGATATTCGGCCAATGCCTGTTCGAACAGGACCTGGCGAGCGGGATCCTGGGCCGCGTTACTGCTGTCGGACATACATCATTCTCCAGATCGTTCCGGTATCTCGTACAGAAGATTGAGACGAAAAAGATGACCTTATTATGCGCTGATCTGACACATTTTGTGTTGAAATCCGGGGAAAGATCGGGCAGGCGGAAGCTAGGGCAGGCCGCCGCTATTCTTCCAGACCGAAAAACTTTCCGCTTAGACGCACCCGACAAAAGTCGTGGTCTTCGGAGTCGGTTTCGCGCCGCGAGGCCGGAAATTTGCTCAGACGCAGTGCGCGAAGCGGCTGATTGCGCCAGATGCGCTTTGGAACAGCGCCAAGGGGCGTTTATC
>JAQGHT010001191.1 GCA_028291565.1 Planctomycetaceae bacterium
GTCACACGGACTGCTTTGGCCTGGGGGTTCAAACGCGTGCCGTCACAGGTGCGGCAGTGCACGACCTGCATGTATTTTTCCAATTGCTTCCGCCGCATCGGATTTTTGGCTTTGCGGTAGGCGTCAAGCAGTTCGGGGATATAACCGGCGTACGTCCCGCCGTGTTTCCACGTCCCGCCGGAATGCTTCCAGGCGAACGTAATGTGCCGGTCGCCTGTGCCGTACAGGAATTGCTTTTGGACAGCTTCTGGAAGTTCGCCCCACGGAGTCGTCAGAACGGTATCTTCTTCGAGTCCCAAGTCGGCTTCGAGAGCCTTGGCAACTCCGTGATAGATGTGTTTCCGCCAGCGGCCGATGCTGCGGATGGGGCCCAATAGTTCGATGCAGCCTTGATTCAGGCTTTTTGTCCCGTCGGTTACCAACGCTGCCAGATTAAAGTCGTGACAGACCCCCAACCCCTGGCAGGCTGGACACATTCCTTGCGGACTGTTGAAGCTGAAGAGTTGCGGGCTCGGAGGTTCATAACTGATGTTGCAGTGTGTGCAGGCGTAATGTGTGCTATAGAGCGTCTCGATATTCGCTTCGGAGGGCGGGGTCTCGTCAGTCTCGCTTGTTTCCGTCTTTGGCGCCTGCTTACGTGGTGATTTCGCGCGACGCGTTTCTGGTGGGACTTCGTGATCCGCCTCGCTCCCGTTAGTCGCGAGTTTTGCGGCTTCCTGGCTGATGATGACGCTGCCGTTCGAAAGTCGTACGGCATTTTCGACCGCTTCCGCCAACCGTGTGCGACCTCCGGAACCGGCCGTGAGACGATCCACGACGACTTCGATCGTATGCCGCATCTGGCGATCGAGTTGCAAGTTTTCGGTCAGATGCACGATCTCGCCATTAACGCGAGCGCGCAAAAAACCCTGCTTCAGTAAGTCTTCAAAGAGGTCTCGGTATTCACCCTTTTGCCGTGAGATGACCGGCGCCAAGACGAGAAACTTCTGTCCCGCGGGCATGCGGCCCAAACTGTCCAGGATTTGATCGACGGTTTGAGCGGTAATGGGCCGGTCGCATTTGGGACAAAATCCCTGACCGACGCGGGCGAACAGGACACGTAGATAATCATAGATTTCGGTGATCGTGCCGACGGTACTGCGCGGATTGCGTCCGGCCGTCTTTTGCTGGATCGAAATGGATGGCGACAGGCCCGTGATCGAATCGACCTCGGGCTTCGGCATCTGGCCCAGAAATTGGCGGGCGTAACTGGACAGAGACTCAACATACCGACGTTGTCCTTCGGCATAGAGCGTGTCAAAAGCCAGGGAACTTTTCCCCGAACCACTGACACCTGTCATGACAATGAGCTGATTTTTGGGCAGGGTCAGACTGACGTCCCGCAAGTTATGCTCGCGGGCACCACGAATGACGATCTCGGACTGCGACATATTCGGTTTCAGATGTCTCGCGGAAGAAAGAGAATGTTTGGTGGATTCTAGAGTCCGGAAGGTAGCAGGTCTATGATTTTGCAAAATTGAGCGTGATGCCGAGCATTGTCAATGCGTTCTCGTGATTCGCGGCGGTCCGGGTTTCTCGCAATTCGAACAGCCACCGGAACCTCTGGGACGTACCGCCTGCGGTTCCGAGCTGTCCGTGAATCCGGAACCGGATGCTAGTGCGTTCCGGCTGATTATTTCAATCGCTTTTGCCAGCTCCTCGATTGGTATGGCAAACGCACCGTTTGCCGAAATGCGGGAAACTGTTTATCATATGGCTTGGTGAATGGAACCCGCATTGGAGACTGAGGCGCCACGTCGTCACAAAAACGACCTCAACGCGACACTCAGATCGTCTGACAAGATGTTCGCGGTCTGCCCCAGAACAACGCCGGTTGTTGTTTCGGGTTTGGTCGTAACGTGCATTGCCAGAACCCTTTAAGATCTTGTGATACAGGAGACGAAGCCCCGTCATGGCACGGAAAACACAAAATCGCATGGACCTGCGGAAACAGGCCGAAGCTGCAGGCGAAGTCGAATCCGAAGAAACTGATGAGCTGGAACTCGAAGACGACGATGGGGATGCGGATCTTGATGCGGACCTCGATCTTGATCTCGACGATGATTCGGGCGATGAAGCTCCGAAGCGGAAAAAACGCGTCGCGAAGAAAAAGCCTGCTACGGCACGGCCCAAACGCGTCAAGGCGAAGGCGATTGTCCGCAAGCGGATGCTGTGGGTCGTTTTCAGCACGGCCATGAAGGAAGAAGCTCGATTCCCTTATGCGGACAGGGAACTCGCCGAACAAAAGGCGGAAGCGCTGCGCCAGAAGAACAAGAAGGACTACTTCATTCAGCCAGTCAAGGAACCAATCGCCGACGCCGTGCCCATTAAGGCCGACAAAGCGGAAAAGGCTGAAAAAGCTGAAAAAGCGGCGACGTAATTTCGGAGTCTTAGGCGAGAAAACTCGGGCTTCCGCGCGAATCATTGAGGATCTGGCGAAACCGCTGACTGGGTCACTCGATGGGATTTCATTATCAGGAAATGACTCGCGCGTGAAGATTCGGTGTTATTTCGAGCCGTTGACGGCTGAAAATAACCTGCGCCGGACGAACAAATCAATTCGTGATCTACCTTCTGATGGTCTTCAACACCCGTGCCGTGGAAATCCAAGTCGCTTTTTTGTTCTGTTCTCGGCCATGTGTGAGAATTTTTGCGAGAGATATCCCCTCGATCAAAGTTCATTGTTAACCGTGTGCGGGATCGATTCGCTTGACTGATCTTTTTTCTCGCGTGAGCGGTTAGCGATCTGGGGTACATGACAACCGCTCGGAAGAGCCCCATTTCATCCGCGTGAGAGAGAAGGCGAGGCTGATCGATGACGCTCACTGAACCTCTGCCGCCGTACCCCGAGTTGTATGTCGAAGGCTTGCGGCTCTTCAACGAGGAAGACTTTTTCGAATGTCATGATGTGCTAGAGGAACTGTGGTCGGATACTCAAGGACCAGAACGGAAGTTTTATCAAGGGTTGATACAGCTTTCGATTTCGCTGTTTCATTTCGGGAATGACAATTTTGGCGGTGCGCGAAAACTCTATGAATCGTCTCGCAAGTACCTGGAGTCTTTTCGTCCCGCTTATATGAATGTAGATCTCGACAAACTATTGGCGGAGCATCAAAGCTGCTTTGCGGAATTGAACGCTTGCCCCGATCCATTCAAAACGCCTGGCCTCGTCCTCCGCGACGAACTCGTGCCAAAGGTAACATTTCTCAGCGGAGCCGAATAATCCATGCGTTCTCCGTTTGAGTTGACTCCCGATTCGGGCGGGGGCTTTTCCGGCATCGTGCGGGTCTTTCCGTTGCCCAATGCCGTGCTGTTTCCGCATGTGCTGTTGCCACTGCACATTTTTGAACCGCGCTATGTCGAAATGGTCGAGGATGCTCTGGATGGCGACAATCTCATTGCGCTGGCTCAATTGAAACCGGGTTGGGAAACGCAGCGTGGCGACACGCCGGATCTTTTTCCCATACTTTGTGTTGGTCACATTGCGCATCATGTGCGATTGCAGAATGGTCATTACAATCTGGTGCTCCAGGGGACTCAACGGGCGAGATTGATTCACGAGCTGCCACAACAGCAGGCGTACCGGCTGGCGAAAGTGGAACTGCTGGAAGAAGTCTTCGATGCGAGCAACGAGACTCTGGCGAATTCGTTACGCGCCGAGTTGCTCCGCGGCTTTCGGAGATTATTCCCCAAACTTGATGTTGAACACGACTTGCACCACGTGTTTGAGTCGGACATTCCGCTCGGTGTGTTGTGCGATGTCTTCGCTTATTCGCTGCAGTTGGAACCGCTGGTTGCGCAGCAGTTGCTGGCGGAAGCCGACGTTGAACGCCGCAGCCGGTTATTGCTGTCGCTGATGGAGGCCGAGCTGGCCAAGAAACCCGCGGAAATCGTCCGCGAGTTTCCACCGCCCTTTAGCTTAAATTGAAGCAGTCCGGTGATAGCATTCGGTTTGATTACTCCTGCAGCAAGGTACCTCGTAGCACGAGCCAGGCCATGGAGAAATAGATCACTAATCCGGTCACATCGACCAGGGTCGCCACGAAGGGGGCGGAAGACGTTGCAGGATCGGCGCCAGCTTTTTTTAACAGGAACGGCAACATGGAACCGGCGATCGTGCCCCACATGACAATTCCCACCAGAGAACTCGATACGGTGATTGCCACCAGTAACCAATGTTCTCCATAGGCGGTCGAAAAGGCACTCCAGAGGGTGATTCTCAGAAAACCGATACTTCCCAGGATCACACCCAGGACAAACCCCGAGGAGAGTTCCCGGCCGAGTACTTTCCACCAGTCACGGAGACGGATTTCGCCCAGTGCCAGGGCGCGAACAATCAGTGTCGCGGCTTGCGATCCAGAGTTTCCGCCACTCGAGATGATCAAGGGAACGAAGAGCGCTAGTACCACCGCTTTCTCAATTTCTTTTTCGAAAAAGCCCATGGCTGTCGCGGTTAATAACTCACCGAAAAACAAAACCACCAGCCACGAAGCACGTTTCTTGACCATCGTCCAGAAAGGCGTCGTGACATAGGGTTCTTCCAAGGCTTCGAGCCCACCGAACTTTTGAATTTCCTGTGTCGCGGCTTGCTCGGCGATGTCCATGACGTCGTCGATCGTCACGACGCCGACCAGTATTCCGTCCCGGTTGACGACTGGCAGAGCTGTCCGGTCGTACTTTTTGAATACTTCCACGCCCGTTCTCTTGTCGTCCGTGTCCTGCAACGTCACGAATTGACGGTTCATGATCTCGGAAACCGTTTTTTGTGGTGGTGCCAGCAGGATCTCGCGAATTCGGATATCGTCGATCAGCTTGTGGTTTTCATCGACGACATAAATGACATTCAGCGTTTCGCTGTCGATTCCGTGGGTGCGAATGAATTCGAGAACCCGCTGAACTGTCCATTCACGTTTCACTGCTACGAAGTGTGGTGTCATATGCCGCCCGATCGCATCAGGGGCATAATCGAGCAATTTGCGCGCGAGTGTACGTTGTTCTGGTGACAGCATCGCCAAGATCTGATTCGCCGACGCGGTCGGCAATTCTGACAAGAGCGAAGTCCGGTCGTCATCGGCCATCTCGTTTAGCAGCGCGGAGGCCTCTTCGGGAGGCAACGTCTTCAAGAATCTCAACTGGGTATCGAGATCGAGATATGCGAAGGTCTGAGGGCGGACGCGGCCGGTCAACACCCGAAACGCAAGGTCCTGTTCGTCGAGACGCAGACCGTGCAGCAGTGAAGCCAGATCCGCCGGGAGCCATTCGTTGAGAATCTCGGACAGCGTCGCAAGGTCTTTGTTGTCAATCAGTTCACGAACTTCTGGCAAGGCGAGATGGGCGTGCATGTCAAGTTGTCTCGGGGGGCGGAAGCGGTGGAAAGTCACGAATCCGGTATGTCCAATGGCGATTCGGAGTTTACCGTTTAACGGTCAAGATAGGAGGAATGCAGAGCGGACATGCGTCTGGACACGGACGAGCGACAGGACGATCATCGACTTGAGAATCGTAGGATTTGAAGTGGATGAAGGTCAAAACCAAAATCATGTTGAACTGCGCGACACGCCGTGATTGACCCCGCAGGATGTTCCCGGGACAATTGAGAGCGAAACTTCTGCTTCACTCATGTTTTGATGTTATATCGCGCCCGGTTAAGAATGAGACGTCTGATCGCGGGGATCAGTATTGAAAAAGACTCATTCGTGGCCGCGAACAGTATAATACCTGGATTCGGAATTATGGCGGAATTGGCTCGCCAGGAAGAACCTCGCCGCGTGCGTCCGATTTCCGGCGTGTTGATCATGCTTTGTGGAATCGCCGCGACGATTTTTTGGATGAAAGGGTTCACGTTCAGGTCTGAAGGGGCGGCCTGGCTGCGTTTATTGCACGTCGCGGCGGCAGGCGGAATGTCCCTGTGGGGCTTGAAATCCGTCCTGATCGGAACCAAGCCGCGGTCCGCTGTTGGCTGGGGCGCCCGCTTGATGCCTTACCGCATCGAAGTCACCCAGGAAGGCTGGATCTATTTCGGCATCATGGTTGCGGTGCTGATCGGAGCTCTCGTTGGCAAATCGAATATGTTGCTGCTCGTGTTCGGACTTCTGGCAGGACCATTTGTGCTGAACGGACATGTCGCGTTGACGATGCTGGCGCGCAACGTGGTGTCTCGGCAGGCGCCAGTTCGAGCCATGCTGGGAGAATGGTTTACGGTCGACGTGACTCTTTCCAATCGGCGCTGGTGGGTCGCTTCCTGGATGATGGTTGTCGAAGATCGCTGGCAACAGGACGAGGAAATCGTATTTCCATTGATTGTTTTCAGCCGGGTTGGACCGGGTCAGGAACGGACAGGACGCTATCAATTAAAGCTGCAACGCCGTGGCCGGTATGTCTGTGGGCCGTTTCGATTATCGACTCGGTTTCCACTCGGATTGGTGGAACGGTCTTATGTCCTCAGCAATCCCGGTGAAATTCTGATACACCCACGAATTGGCCGGCTTACGCCACTTTGGCACCGCGAACAAAAGGACGCCAACGAACTGGTGCAGCAGGCAAAGACCCGGAGTGGCGCATTTGAAGACGAATTTCATCGGATGCGGGAATATCGCCAGGGGGATAGTCAGCGATCGATTCACTGGCGCACGTCAGCTCGCCGTAATCAGCTGATGGTTCGCGAGCATCATCAGATGCGCGATACCGATTTGGCGGTCGTGATTGATTTGTGGCTGCCGAACCAGCCGACTGGCTGGCAAACCGAAAGTGTGGAACTGGCTCTCAGTTTTGCGGCGACCTTGTGTCTGGAACATAGCCGGCAGAGTCGCGAGTCGACGTTGTTCATTGGAATTGCGGGCGTGGAAGACCGTCAATGGACGGGGGCTGCCAATCCACAGACGATGCCACTGATTTGCGATCAACTGGCATTATCGGAAGGGAGTCATTCGAGTGCGTTGGTCAAATTGGCAGAAGCCTGTTATCAGATCAGAGCACCAAACGTGCACCGTATATTGATTACGACTCGACCCGACTTGACCAATCATCATGTTTCGGCTGTGAGTGCCGATGCGGCCCGGAGGGGGATGCCGTTTCGTGTGGTCTCGGCGAACGCAGAATCGATGAGTCGGTTTATGGATCTTGAAGTTTGAGAAGTCAAAGTCGCGCGGAGTTCCTGGACCCATCGTCTAGACCCGGTGGTAAAACTGTCTCGTCGCGGCGTTCAGCTAAAATGTGAAAATATGGATCTTGCCGCCGCGTTTTATATTAGCGTGTACAGCCTGGCCGCCCTGGCGGGAGGAATCCTGGCCTGGGCGGAAAATGTGCCTTCGGTCACGATGCTGACTGCGCCGATCGCGATTGCATTGTTGTTTCTTAATGAGCGGCATCGCATCATTCGTCTGGATGGCGGATGGGTCGCACTTGCAGGCTTCGCGGCGTTCGCGTTTCCAGCGATGGAGTTCTTTCGTGGCGACGAGGAATACCGGCTGCTCTGCGGGGCGCACCTGCTCGCCATCTTGCAGTGGGTACTGCTCGCCTATCATAAGACGGCCCATCAATATTGGTGGGTATGCGCCTTGAGTTGTCTGCAAGTCGCGATCGCCGCCGTCCTGACGACTTCTCCCGTGTTTGGCGTGCTCATTCTGATTTATATGTTCTGGGCCTTGTGGACACTTTCGTTGTTCACTCTGCTGCTGGCTCGGCTCCGGTTTGGACTCAGCGATCAATCCCTGACGCAGAAATCGAATTGGCAGTGGCCAGAATTGACTCGCCCGGCCGCATTGCCTGCGGAAAGCAAGCGGCCACCGGTTTCCAGTTCGACTAATGAAACGTCAGAAAAAGAGGTCAGCCGGCTTCGTGAGGCCAGTGCGTTTCGTGGCACATTCCAATGTGAACCGCATGAAACCGATTTGAGCTGGCGGTTCGTCTTTGGCATCTGCGGCATGTCAACGATGGCATTGATTCTCGGCCTGGTTCTGTTTTTGCTGACACCGCGAGTCTGGATCGGCCCCGTGAATCCACTCCAGGATGAAACCAGTTCCTCGGGACGCGGGCGCAATATCACCGGTTTCTCTGATAATGTGCGATTGAATGATTTTGGAAAGATCCTCGAAAGTTCCGCTCCAGTAATGGAAGTGAAGCTGATCGATGACGCGACGAATGAAACACTCTCGCTGACTGAAGCACTGCGGCAAGTGGGACAGGATGAGGCACTGTTTCGCGGTGCAGCTTTGGCCACTTATGATCGCGGGCAATGGATCGCATATGACCCCAGATCTACCGATGATATTCCCACTGGTCCGTCGCCTTTCCGCCCTCAAACCGTTCCATTGGTCCGGCAAGAAATTCGTTTGGAACCGACCGGAACTAATGCACTGTTCACATTAGGACATCCCGTCTATGTCAAGCTTGAGGGAGCTGAAAAGGCACGCAGGCAGAAGCAAACCGCGGCCGTCAGTTTGCCACGTGGTTCGATGAACGGAGCGTCGCGCTCGAGTCGCAGGAGCTATACGGTTTGGTCCCTGAAAAAGGGCGCTGAAAATCCATACCGTTTGGCGGACGGAGCACTCGCTGCGACCTATTCGCTTTGTCCACCCAGTCTAGAACTTCTGCCTGCCTATACCCGGGAACTGTTGGCGCCGATGAAGCGCAGCGCGGGGATGGGGCATGCTCCGTCGCAGACAAAAATTGCCCAAACCCTGGTCGCTTACTTGCGGGATTCTGGTAACTTTCACTATAGCCTGGACCGCAGTGTGATCAACCCGGGTCTTGATCCGATTGAGGACTTCCTGATCAATCGCAAATATGGACACTGTCAATACTTTGCGGCGGCGTTGGGTCTGATGCTCCGGGTCGAAGGCATCCCCAGTTGTGTCATTACGGGCTTCAAAGGCGGCATTGAAGATTCCGAACGCCAGCTGCTTGAAATCCAACAACGACACGCGCACGCTTGGGTGGAAGCGTTCCTTGACGGCGAATGGGTCACTCTGGATCCGACACCATACGACGGCCGTGAAGAGGTTGTCGCGTCCGTTGGTGACAGGATGCGGTTTTGGCACCGATTTACCGCCTTCGCGACATTGTTGTGGAACGATTATGTCATCAATCTGACTTTATCCCGGCAACAACAGGACTTGTTCGGTCCAGCTCAAGAATTGCTGCAGACTATTGGTGGCCAAACGAAAGAGGCCTCGAGTTTATGGCGGGGACTGGCCGAAACAGCCAGTCAGTTCTGGTCCCATCCGGAAAACTGGTTCAGCTTACAGGGAGGTGTCGTCGCTTTTTTATTCATGCTGTTTCTGGCAGGTTGCTTCCAACTGTTTCGGCTGGCGTGGCGACTTTACCGAAACATTTGGTGCCAAAACACGTTAGCCCAACGAGATAGTCTCCGATTGGAATTCCATCTTCGGTTTCTGGCGTTGCTCAAACCTCTGGGATTTGTTCCAGCGCCCACCGAAACTCAACGCGAATTCGCCGCGCTAGTCGCTGCCGATTGGGAGCGACTTCAATTACCGGCCGAACTGCAAACTATTGCTGTGGAAGTAGCTCGGGCATATGACGGAGTTCGCTTCGGGCGTCAACCGCTACCGGAAGCCGAGAAACTGAGGCTGCTCCGGTCGGTCGAGCGGCTCGAACTCGAACTCCGCCGACCACACTCAAAAACTGCGACTGAAAGTCGACAAACACATCCGCCCGCTTGACAGTTGACTCGCGCCTGATTATCGTTCTAGAATAACGCGTTCCCTAACGCAGGGAATGCCGTGTATGCTGAGGTCGTCGGCAGATTTTTCAGATGTACAAGAACAGACGCTTCACGAGAGGCGCCTTGCTATATTGAACAAGACAAAATCCGCCAGCTGTCCTGGTATGAACCGTGACGGAATTGCCGTCGCGGCGAGTTGGCTGTGTGGATTGGATTGGTTGTGGACTTTCTGCAATCGATCATCCCCTAGGAATTTGGGTCGTTGACTTCGTCCTGGCGACGCAAATAATTATGGGACAGGAAAGAACGGCAGTTTTGTTGCGGTGTGGTGGCTGGCACTCGGTTGGGCTGGCGTACTGCGACGAGATGATTTCCGGTAACTCCTGAGGGCGCCGAGAATGTAACCTGATTCGTCATTCAGGCTGTGAAGCCTTCCGACAAGGTGATTCTCGGGGTCTGGTGGTGGAAAAACCGCTGCCAGAGCCGGTTTCGCCATTTATGGATGCAGGGCGAAGTGGGTTACGGCCCGCTTTTTTTGTTTTTTGTAGCTTGCCAGTGGAAACTGGTTGGCTGGGAAAAACAGGGTGACATCAGGAACCCGAGCCGCCGAGATTGACGGATGGCAGGGGCAACTTGGATTCCCTGAAGCCGATCAGATTTCGCGGCGATCGGCTGGAGCGAGACTTTAAGCGGGAACGACTAAGCGATCGGTGTACTGCCGCTCAATTCAGTCTAAGTCGCCCGCAGGACAAAAGGACTGGACGGGGCGCGGTGCCCAGGCGGAGGTTGTAACCCAATCACCTCCCCGAGTTACCTTGCCTTGAGCAGACGAGTTCGAGAGGAGCAGAATGAACGGCCCCGAAGTGCTGCGGATCGTCGATGCCATTCACCGTGACAAACATATCGACAAGGAAATCGTCTTCGAGGGAATCGAGTTAGCGATCCTTTCGGCTGCGAAGAAACATTACGGCGAAGAAGAACTGCTGGAAGTCCACATTGATCGTGTGTCTGGCAATCCTTCTCTGTTGCATAATGCTGAGCAAGTTCATCCGGATAGTCTGGGAGACATTCTTGGTCGAGTTGCGGCTCAGACGGCCAAGCAAGTGATCATCCAGAAAATTCGAGAAGCGGAACGCGATGCCTTATACGACGAGTATATGGCGATGCAGGGTCAGATCGTCAATGGGACGGTTGCCAGTTACGTCGGCGGAACAGCAAACGTCAATTTAGGGAAAGTTGAAGGTATTCTTCCCAAAAGCGAACAAATTCCCGGCGAGTCCCATCGAGTTGGTGACCGCGTGCGGGCAATTATTGTTGACGTTCGAAAAGTGGGAACGCGGGTCAAGATTGTCTTGTCGCGGGTTCACGTCGACTTGGTGAGAAGGCT
>JAQGHT010000514.1 GCA_028291565.1 Planctomycetaceae bacterium
GACTATGCAGCCAGCTTGTTGGAAATTGCAACGAACTTTCGTCCTCGTCCTGCGACCGAGATTTCGCTGGCTATGGCCGACGCGACGCGGATCGAGGATCGGGTTCGCACGATTCTGGATGCCGGTCTAGACCGCCGTGCAGTGTCGAAATGCAGCGGCGCAGTGACGTTGATGATCGCGATGCTGGTCACGGTGTCGTTGTCGATGGTCCATGCGGCGGATGAGAAGTCGGAATCGGCTACGTCCAAACCAATGAATTCCGCAGCAACCAATGTCACGCCAACGTCCGCGGCCGTGCCGGAACAGAAAATAGATGTTCCCAAAACAGGACTTTCTGACGCCGAGAGAGAAGCCAAAGCCGAAGCGCTGCTCGCAAGGCTGAACGAAGTTTCCAAAATGAAATTCAAAGACATCGGGCCGGACGAACTCGCCGGGTTGGTCGTAGATGAAGATTTCAATCCGTTGGTGGGAGTTGTCGTCGATGTTTGGACGTTTCAGGCGGGAACGGAAACGTCGACCGATGAGAGCGGGTTGTTTCGGCTGAAGATTGGCGACAAAGGCGCCAGAATGGTCGAAGTCCGGTTCAGCAAGCCCGGCTACTCACCGAACTACTTCGTCAAACAGACCCCGGGCGAAGTGATGCTGGTGGGACTGGACAACAAGACCTTTATCGAGGGTACTGTGCGCGGCGCCGATGGAAATCCGGTCGCCGACGCAGTGGTCAAAGGCGTGCAGGGAATGAAGCAGCATGACGAATTCGACTTTCCCGGACCAACCACGTTGGCAGCGACCGACAAGGATGGTCGATATCGAATGTACGTATTCCCCGACACCTACGACATTCAAGTAAGCGTTCCAGGAGTCGGCGTCGCGCGCGTCTCCGATTTTGTCGTCAACCGCGAAGCGGGTAAGTCGCTCGACATCCAACTGATGCCGGCCGTTCGCTTTGAGGCCAAGGTCATCGATGCGATAACCCGCGAGCCGGTCGAAAAGTTCGTACTGTGGAAGTGCTTCGATTCCAGCGTCCTCGGTGTTTCCGATGCGGAAGGCAAAATTGTCATCGACGGGATGATGCCGGGCGAGTTCGAGTTTTTCTGCGGTCAAGGAGAACCGCTGGATCAGTGCAACGCAACGCCCTGCTATGGTCACGGCAATCTGGGACGCTGGTGGTCAGCCGATGCAACGGACGAGCGCCAGCGGATGGAGCTGGGACGCAGTGGATGGCAAGACAACTTCGATAATCTCAGCTTCAATCTGTCCGTCGGCATGAAGCCGGTGACGATCGAAACGGAACGTGGGGTCACCTTTGCCGGTCACATCTATAATCCCGATGGTTTGCCGGTTGAAGGGGCGACTGTTGCTCCCGTGATGACGGGTACAGGGAATTCATTGACGGGGGACACTCGTTACAGCACCAGGACTGCGAAGGACGGAAGCTATCGCGCGGTGATGCCTGCGGGCAAAGCCTTTCAATACAACCTGATGGCTCACGATGGTGATTATCGCGAATGGCGGAATTGGGCGAACGCTGTTTCCGAACCGATCGCCACCAAACCCGGGCAACAGATTGACAACTTTGACTTGCAACTCAACCGCCCTGCCACCATTCGCGGCCGATTGGTTATCGACGGGGATCGCATTGTCGGCGATCGCGGAGTCACCGCTCAAGCCGCCGATCGGCGCGAGAATCGTTATTACAGTCCGACAACTAAGGTCAACGAAGATGGTACGTTTGAGCTGAAATTCGTCCGCTCCGGCAAGCAGACCATTCGTCAGACGTCCACCTGGTCCGGAAATTCATCCGTCAATGTGGATCTGAAGGAGGGAGAGGTTCTTGAAGGAATTGAACTGCGCGGAGACGCGGACAAAAAGTCCATTTCAGAACAGGTGAAGAAACGCGAGTTTCGCGTCACGGTCCTGAATCGCGAAGGCCAGCCCGTGCCAGAGCAGCAACTCTGGCTATCGAAACGACACCGGATGTCATTGAATCTTGGAGCGTTGGCAGGTGATCGAAAGGATTTCGCAAATCGAATGAAGCCCTATGAAAAATATTCAGATGCAGGTCTTCGGACTGGCGCCGATGGCCGTGTCGATATACCGGGTGGGTGGCAATTGTTTGGTGACTATGACACACAGGAAGTCGTTGTTGCAGTCAATGGTGAAAAGGCGGAAGGAGCCGTAGGCTTCATTTACGCCGACCTGAAGACGCCGGAAATCACACTGCGGATGACACCGCTGTGCGACGTGAGCATGCCGATCTCGACCGACGATCTACCTTTGTCCGACGAGAAGTCGGAAATCGAACTGTGCTCCAAATACCGTCTGGTTGTGTCTCAGAAATCGGTTCACGAGCGATTTGTCGTTCAGTTGCCTGTTGGTGAATACGAGATGACTGTTTCACACCCTCTTGGCATTCCCCAGGAAGTGAAGTTCACTGTGAAACCCGGCAGCGAGCGTCTCAAGCTGGAGCCGATCCGATTCAAGCCATCGCGTCTGGCGAAGTTATTCGGTCAACCGGCTCCCGAGCTGCGGAACATTGAGCAATGGAAGTTTGGAACACCGGTCAGAATTGCGGATCAGCGCGGGAAGATTGTCGTACTCGCGTTTTGGCATCGATCCTACCACGGTTGGGAGAATTCGGTTCCGACGCTCAAGAAGCTGCGTGTTGCGTACCCTGAAAAGGATGTTGTCATTGTAGGAGTGTTTAACAATTTCTGGTTGCGACAATTGAATAAGGAGGAATTGTGGGACGGTCAGCACCTGCCATTCCCGGTTGCTCTGGCGGACTCTATCACATCGGAAGTGGACGGTCTTAAAGACAAGATCCAGGGGCAGGCGATGGCTGATTATGGAATCACCCATTTCCCGACGACGTTGCTGATCGATCAACAGGGGAATCTGAGCTCATTACAGAAGTCAGATGATTTTGACCGCATCTGTCGCCAGATCGACAAATTGCTCGGCTTATGACATGAGCGCAGAAAGCTGACCACGGAAAACGCATGCGGATTCTTCTGCAGGCGATTATGACAATTGGAGCCATTGAAACACAGTCAACCTGACGCGCAGTCGCTGGAGATGTGACGTTTCAATCGCCACCTGATTTTGAAAAACCGGCGGATGCCAACCACGATAATATCTATCAGTTTCAGGCCACAATCACTGACGCGAACAATGTCAGCAGTGTCGAAAGCGCATCCGTGACCGTTGCCAATGTTGCCGAATCGCCGGTCCTGACATTGCCTTCGCCCCCCTGCGTGAAACCATGTTGGCAAATCGACACTACTGGATGCCGCGACGACATTCAAAGCCGAACCCGGAACGATTTATTCGGGAGCGTTGCTTGTTGTTTTGAATGAAAACCAGGTTCCGAAAGATCGTTTGACGATTTCCTCCCAGCGCAACAAGTCGGGGCAAATCAGTGTCAAGAAAAACACGATTTCGTTCGGATGTGTCGTCGTTGCGACATTCACAGGGGGGAACCAGACCGATCCCAACCTGGTGATCACTTTCAATTCTGCCGCGACAGAAGCGGCGGTGCAAGCCGTCGCACAACGTGTGAGCTGCAGCACAAAGAGCAAAGCATCGCCCCAGCCAGCTCGACAATTCCTGTTGCAGGTCGTGAATCTGGGTGATCTTTTCAGCAATGCCGTAGCATCCCAGATCCATGTGGTCGGGAAGAGAAAGGCCTGAGCCCGCTCGAATGACGTTGATTGCAACAATCAGATCCAGCCACGATCATCAGGCACCATCGAGAAAGTGCAACTGGTGCGTTCCGTGGCTTTTTGGCCGTTCATAATCGTTCGGCTCGACTGATGGAATTGAAAACAAAAGACAGGCATATTGAATCTGTGGTCGACGGCTGAGGCGAGAAGGTAACGCAGAATGCACTTGCGGTAAACCTGTGTTGCGTGGATGGGCCAGAAGAGTGGCTTATTGAGCAAAGGTTGGTCGATCGGTGCGTACCGGTTGGATCACTTTCGCCTGAATTGCGCTTGGGGAGATTGCCATCGCGCAGGGGTCGGTATCGTGGCTCAGCGAGGCTGCCACGAAAAGAAGAGGGAATCCAAACCGTCAGGATTAGCTCGCGCTGGGAGCAGTCAGCGGGGATTCTCGGCCCACAATTCAAGCCACTGAAACTGCCTGAAGTTCCGCCACGTCTGTTTAGCGAGGTGATGCGGGATCTCGATCTCGTCGTCAGCGTCGCGCATCGAGGTGGTGTTGACCCCGAAGCGACGGCTTCCACGGTGGAAATGCGAGAAGTTCTGGTCCAGGAAACCTGTTTGCTGCTCGGATTGAAGAACGTGAAGATCAAACCGCCGCGGGTCCTCATCAAAGGCAAGTTGGCCGAATATGCAGTCCATTTGGGCAGCGGCAACGTCCACCGTATGCCCGGTGGCGCATTGTGCGTCACCCCCCGTTCACGCCCAGCATCGCGGCAGACTGTTCCTCCCCTTCGCTGACGATGATTCCCGCACAGCGGAGATCGTCTCAAAAGTACTTCTACTGGCAAAGGATCACGAGATCCAGGATCCATCAATCCTCGAACAATTGCGGTCGTGAGAACGGGAGCCTGCCGCTTTTGTTCCAGTCGGCCAAAAGCTGCATTTGTTAACGTGAGTGCATCGGTCACATCGGACTCAGAAATGGCAAGTCGTTATTGGGTGGCCAGACAGTGCTTTGCGTTGCTCTGTAACATTGGCCAACTCACCGCAAATGGACCTATTGGCGTTGATTGGAATTGGAAGGTCTGCCATGCACCGCCGATTTTCGCAATTCCTGGATCGTGACGGATTTTCATTGCAGTCCCCGAAAGTGTGCCGATTTGGCTTGGAATGCGGTCCTTCGTTTACGGCGTTTTTGCTCCAATCACGAACACCACGCGGAAGCCTGTGACGATTGGCGGCATATTGACCGCCCGGCGGGCGCAGCGGGCCAACGGGGCGCTGTGCATCCAGCTGACACCACGCAGGACGTGGGGACCGGGTTCGCTCTGGTCGAAGAACGGGTCTTCGGTCAGTTCTTTGCGGGATCGAAGCTGTCGCCACATCACTCTGCGATATTGCCGTGCATGTGATTGCCGTTTGGAGTTGCTCGCGTCGAGTTGTCATAATGAGTAGAAGGGCTGCAGTTCACTCAAGTTGGTAACCATTTGAAGTGCGGCAGGACAAGCTTCGATCATCGAAGGGCAATCAACTCCGAAAGTGGCACTATGTGATAGCGGTTTAACCTTGGATCTGCCTGTTTTCTCCCTCGCCTCGGTACTCCGAAGATCGTCCAGCTTTATTGTGGCATGACACTCCGTGTCGTGAAAGGCGAGTCGGCAGCGAAGCGACTGGCGAGGCGTTTTTCGCGTCATTTGATCGCTCCTTCAGTTTCGCGCGAGCACGCAGCATTTGCGGCATTCTCGTATCGTCAGGATCGGAGAATCAATAATGGTCATGCCATGGCTGACGCTGTCAGCATCAGCAACAACACGTGTTCCTTCACCTTTTCCTGGCGGGTCAATACGCTGTAATTGAGAGGGCATTTCCATGCCATTCGGTGTGTCACACGGCTCCCGAATTTGAATGGTTTTAATCCAAGTCGAGACAGAATCGCTGCTGAAATGACCTCTTTCGGCCGCTGCCTGCGACCCGGCTTACCCAGCGCGCCCCCGGGCCTGCGCATGACTCCTCTTCATTCCGCAGATACTTTTGAAACTCAGCACGGGCGAAGCCCACACCTCAACATCCTTCTGAACTTCAGTTGAGCCAAGGCAAGTTTTCGATGACAGAAAAATGGGATGACAAAAAAATGAGTGACGTTGGGAGTTGTTTCTTCTTCTTCTTCTTCTTCTTCTTCTTCTTCTTCGCATTTTTCTGTCGTGCCATTTTTCTGTCAAATATCCTCTTCTTTTACGATTCAGTTTTGATTAGCGAAGCGTGTTGCCTCAACAGCAACGTCTCACATTGTGATGCAATCCTCATCCGATGCTCGTCAGAATTTGTCTTGCTGAACTGTGTTCTAGTATGTATGGCTGGCGTTGTTACCCAAGTTCGTTGTCGAGTTTTGTAGATTGGGAAGCGGCGTGGACTCACCGGGAACTGGCGTATCCCGTCAGGTGTTTGCGTGAGTTTTTAGAGCGGAAGCAAGTCAGGCGACGACTTCGACAGAACTTTGTATCCAATTGGATACAAACTTGGTCTTCGCCAATTGGGTACAAACTCGATTCCTTGCCAATTGGGTATAAATCTCGATTCCTCGCCGATTGGTTACAACTCGATTTCTCGCAAATTGGGTACGAATATAATCCTCGAAAATGAAAATCAGAGTTTCGGGTCTCCAGCAGGGAATTCATTGGCGTCCGGGACTGTCAGACTGCCGTGCTCGGCCAGCAGAATGGTCAATACCTGGCTGAGGTTTGCACCTTACGCCGGTAACCCTTGAGTGTAAAACAGTCACCGACAGAAGATTTAGCCACAGATGAAACACGGATGAAACCCAGCGTGGGCGAAGCCCGCAACCCAAACTCCTTCTGGACTTCGGTTGAGCCAAGTCATGTTTTCAATGAGAGAAAAATTGGGACACTTTTCGCCGATCTCCCTATGTGCAAACCTTGAAAAACCGCCACTACCCTAGCGAATGCACGATGTTGGTGTTTTGTGTTTGGTGTTTTGTGTTATCGATCAGAACTACAAAACACCAAACAC
>JAQGHT010001251.1 GCA_028291565.1 Planctomycetaceae bacterium
CACAATAATGGTGAATGGGCGGCGTAATGCGAATGTGATGGGGTTCATGACGGGTTTTCAATGCACCGGAGATTTCGGAGGCCGGGTGGATCAATGTTCGCCTCATTTTAGCGAAACAGCGCAATGAAAGCCCACTCAATTCCTGTGAATGGATGCGGGCCTGTGCACGACGTCACCTTATGCCGATTCAGAGACGTCGCGCAAAGCCCTGGAGACCAACGAGCCCAGTTCGGCTGAGGCCCACACTCGTTCTCGCTTGATACCGCGAACAAGCGACTCTGAACCGCCTGCCCCTGGGGCTTATCCCAATTCGGTAATGCGATTCGAATCGTCAAGCAAATGTAGAGGACGACCACTGGGATGGGGGTAAGTCGTCAAGTCGGGGTCGATCCCCAGGAAATGATAGAGCGTCGCGAAAACGTTTTGCGGGGTATATCCCTTGTTGACGGGACGCTCACCCCGCGCGTCGGTCTTGCCGATGACTTGCCCTGTCTGGAATCCGCCGCCGGCAAATAATGCGAAGCCCGCACGCGGCCAATGATCTCGGCCGCCGGCAAAGTTAACACGCGGCGTGCGGCCGAACTCGCCCCAGATCACAACAGCCACGTCCTTATCGAGACCTCGTTGATGCAGGTCGGTGATCAACGCATAAATCGAATGATCATAGACCGGCAGTTGTTCCCGCATGCGCTCAAACAGGTTTCCCACGGGCGACGCCGCGTTGACCTTGCCGTGATGGTCCCAGCCTCCTTCGGCAAGCGTAATAATCGGAACTCCCGCTTCGGCCAGGCGTAAGGCAAGCAGGAATCTCTGGTGATGCCAGGTGTGACCTGTCTGATATTCCAACTTGAACTTGTAATCGGGCCCGTACAGAGCTCGAACTGACGCCGGTTCTTTCTCGATATCGAAGGCATCACGCACTTTGGATGACGTGATCATGTCCAATGCTTTCGAATTGAAATAGTCCATCGACTCCATCTGTCCCGAGGTATCCCGCTCGCGATTCAGTTGATCGAATGCCCGGTGCAGAGCCTGGCGATCGCCGAGCCTTGGTAGACTGATTCCTGCTTTCAACTCCATGTTTCCCAGATCCGGCCCCTTGGGTTCAAACGGAGCATGGGCCGAGCCGAGAAAGAGCGGCACTTCAGAACTGGCGATGTTATAGAAATCGCTCCGTCCAATGGTGACATATTGGGGCAACTGCGATCGGCCACCGCGAACCTTACTGACGACTGAGCCAAAAGCGGGACGGATTGGAGGCGACAGAAACGGTGCTTTCGGAGCTCCCGGGTAGCCCGTATAAACCTCGTGCATCTGGTGATCGGGCTGAGTAAACGTCAGATTGCGAACGACGGCCAGCTTGTCGGCAATCTTCGTCTGCAGCGGCATATGTTCGCAGATCTCCAAGCCGGGAAGATTTGTCGGAATGGGCGAGAACTCTCCGCGAACTTCGGCGGGAGCCCCCGGTTTCATGTCATACATTTCGAGATGGCTGGGGCCGCCCGGCAGACAAATCAAAATCACAGATTTGGGAACCGTCCTCGTCGGCGCCGCCTCGGCACGCAATCGGAGCAGGTCTGGCAGGCTCAATCCCCCCAATCCCAAGACACCCACCTGCAGAAAACTTCGCCGGGTGAGACCATCACAGAACGACTGACGTGAACCTGAAAGTGTCAGCATCTGATGCTCCAGACAGAAAAAGCACATTTGATCGCGCGCGAAGCCGCCTCGCATCAACAACAGCTTATCGGAAGAACGGCTTAGTGGCAATTGGAAAGAATGGGAGCAGAGTGCGAATTGGTTGGATTTCGAGCTTATGAACCGAGCCTGTTCGGACGGCGGACTTTCCAACTCTATTTCACTGCTATCCCCGCAAGTGCATCCCGGACGGTATCTCGCAAGAGAATGTTCTCGGTGTCCTTCAGTTCGTCGAGTTTGGGGAGGGCATTTTTCGCCACGGATCCCAATCGTCCCAAGGCGGATGCAGCGGCGACGCGGACGTCGAGGTAATCATCTGAGAGTAGCTTGATCAGCGTTGGAACAACCTGTGCCGCTGACGTGCCAAATGCGCCACAGCTTTCCGCTGCCGCCGCGCGCACGAACGGACGCGGGTCGGTCATCGCCTTCCGCAAACCGACCTGGGATTCGGGAGGGTACGACGCAATCGAACCCAATGCCTTGGCGGCCGATTCCCGAACTCGCGGGAATTCACTTTTAAGTTGTCCCAGAATTGCTGACACAGCCTCCGCTGCCCGAGACTCCAGACGCGCCAGAACAAGCAGACAATTGATGCGATGTCTCGGAGTTGTTGCCGGTGCCTGAAGAGTCTGAACCAAATGCGGCACGACGATTGGGCCAAGTTGAACCAAGTCGTCTTGCTGTTGCATGTCCGTCCACCGGAGATCCTCATCCAGCTCCTGGATCATTTCGTCAATCTTCTGCTTGTTGGTACCTGGCTCATTCAATAACGACATCGCGAATGCGTTCTTGGGTCCGATCTGCTCCAAGAAGTGGCGAGCGTCCGCTCGCTCGTCAATCAGCAATTTCTGAACGGACTGGACTAACGCCGGGTGTCCCTTCGGATCGATGCAGGCCAAGGTGATTTTCGCTTGAACGGCAATTCGAGGCTTCTTGTACGTCAGCATCGATTCGAGCTTCGGAATTGCGGGGAGTGCGGCGAATCCGAGACGCGCTATCGCCGCCATTGCATCGGCCGATTGTTCGCTGTCAAGAAGCGGTAGGAGGTGGTCAAGCGGATGTTTGGAAAATGAAACCAATTCGAAGAACAAGTCCGCGTTACGCCCACTCAGAACGGGATCTGGATTTATCAGCTGGGGTAAAATCTGATCCGACTCAGAGTGCATCAATGCCAGCGCAGCATACGCGTCATCCGACACGGTCGCCCCACCACCGGCATGGTTGGAAGTGGCCCTGAAGTAGGTCGCATTATCCTTTGACAGTTTTAAGAGAAGAGGGGTTGCGCTCTTCGCTGTTTCTGGGTAAGTCGATAAGGCTTGCGCTGCGGCACCACGTACTTGAGCAGACTGATCACTGAGTGCCGACACCAAAGCGTTTCCGGCAGCTTGTGTATCGGCCGGCGCATTTCGAAGCCAACGATTGGCCGCGGCTCGCTCTTTCCAATAGACACCGAGCAGAAAATCGGATCGAGTCAGCCAAGTCGCCGCCAACCATCGCTCGTGGTCTTGATCGGCCTGACGCAGCGCCTTGATGAGAATCGGTAATGCCGTCTTGCCAGTCGGATCGATGGCAGCAATGGCCGCTAACAGGTTGTTCCGGACATTCTTGTCTTTCTCTGTCTCGTACTGCTTTACGAATTGCGAGAGCAAGACACGCGCCAGCGGACCCAATCTGCGTGCTGTGAAAATGGCCTCAATGTGAATTTTGGCCGGCAGGCTGCCGAATCTGACTGACAATGGACTAACGGCTTCCGCACCAATTTCCACTAGTGAATCAGATGCCTGTCTGCTAACACTCACTGCGATGCCGGCTGTGATGCCGGGTCGATATGAAACGTCATCCCCCAGTAGCTCAATGAGCTTCGGTACCGACTCACGTGATTCCGACCCCAACCACCCCAGAACTTCCACGGCTTGGGTTCGCAGTTCCGGGTCTTTCGCCGACAGATTTCGAATGAGTGTCGCGATTCGCTTGTTCGTGAAATCGGCATCCTTGAGATCCTCCGCTGCCGTGTATTCCGGCTCTTCCTCGTCTTCCGCAGCCTGCGGTCCGAAGTCAGTGACCGGCCCGCACGAACACACAACACGGAAGCCGACCCGGTCGCTGCTCGTGTCATCTGGAGCCTGTTGGATGCGTATGGCCGAACGTGCGTAGAAGCCGTATTGGTCACAGGAGCCACCACGATGGACTCGATATTCGCCATTCGCGACTCCCAACGGGTCCACGGCAACTTTGTTTGAAAAGGCATCGTAAGTTGCGCCGTCGTACTCATCCTGACACCACTCGCAAACATTGCCACACATGTCGTAAAGTCCAAAGTGATTGGGAGCGTAAGACCCAACTTGGGTTGTTCTTCCCAAATTCGGTCCCGCCGTTGCCGTGCCGAATGGTTTGCTTCCGTCAACGTTGGCTTGTTTGCCATTCAGCTCGTCACCAAAATGAAACGCCGTCACTGTTCCCGCGCGGCATGCATATTCCCACTCTGCTTCAGTGGGCAGGCGATAGCCGCTGCCCTCCAGCATACGGACGGTCGCCTTCTGGATAGAGTTTTCCCAGCGTTCAATGTCCTTCAATTCATAACAGGGGGGCTTACCTTCCAATTCGCTCAATGTATTGCAAAACTCAACAGCATCAAACCACGAAACGCCTTCTGCGGGCAGTCGATTTGTGTTCAATTCGCCGAAGAATTCTTTTCCATGACGAGCCCGACTGTACCACGAGTTGTTGTGCCCCAACAGTTTCTTGATCTGGCCTTGAGTCGTTTCGAATTTTGACATGAAGAACGGTTTTGTAATCCGCGCGCGGTGTTGCGGTTGTTCGTTGGAGAAATCCTCCGGTTCGAATTTGGAGTCAGCGTTCATCGCGAATTCGAAATCCGCTGGGCTCGAGCCTCGCAGATATTCTCCCGGCGGAATGAGAACTAGTTCAAGCCCCGATTTGTTAGTGAAACTGGATTTGGTCTTCAGATGTTGAGCCCATGCCTCTTGACTCGCGTGGGCTTGGTCCGAGCTAAACGGTGCGACCAGGGGTTTCGCGCTTTCCTGTTTTGCCTGCGTGGAATTCAAGTCCGAAGCAATGAGACAGCAACTCCAGAACAACACCATGAGTAGAATCTGGCAGCGCCTAATGGACATGATCTGTTTCCTATGTCTACGCATCCCGCAGGACGGGTTGGCACATCGGCACATAAGAATCGTCAGAAATGCGCCATTTTCATCCGCGCGAGGTATTAAACACGGTTGCAGTGGCGATCGTGGGTGATTGGACGCCCCACGTTTTAGTTGTGGTCTCTTACCGGATGGAAAATCAACAGTTCGGAAGAATTATACCACTTCGACCCGAAGGATGGAAAAGCCTGACGAGAGAAGAGGGAGCCAGAAGCAACAATAGAACCGCATCATAAACGTGACGCCAATCATACGCGTTGGGCTCAAGGGTCGCGCAAATTGAAGGGACCGTTTAACTGGTTCGGCGACGCGACGCAGCCTTTCCAGGCCTTGGAGTGCTGCGGCTCGACGCAGCCCTCCATTGTATTGAAATGGAGACGCTGATCTTTCCAAAGCAGATTGACAACACGTTCGAGTTCGAATGTCATGGTTTTGAACTTCGAAAGCCGCTATTTCAATCGAATGGAGGGCGGTGTCAAGCCACCGCACTCCAGGGTGCTGAGGAACTCAACAGTCAGCTGCTTTTGAGCCGGTATCGGACTCCGCAGTTGAGGTTGCCCCTGTTCCATAATTCGCATCGGCCGTGAGGGATTCGTCGTTCCTGAAAGGTGCGCCGGCCCTATGCCGTGTCACATCAGAAGCCGCGATCCCAGATTTTCTCTCGTACGGTTGCGGAATCGGTGATCTGAACGAAATAATTTATCCCTCGGCGCGGCCGATTTGAGTCATGGCGGATTCACTCTGTGGAATTTCACTTTCACATCTCACCGCGACTCAAACTGTTCACGGTCGTCACTTCCAGGGAAGAAACAGCGAGGAGATGCGCAGATGGCAGCGGTGAAAGGAAAACGTGGTGCGGCGGCCCAAGGTGAACGGGAATTGCTCGACAATGCGTTAGGGCAAATTGAAAAGGCCTTCGGTGAAGGCTCAATCATGAAACTGTCGGATCATTCCCATACCGGGGGAATTCCCGGCATCCGTACCGGCGCCTTGTCAGTCGATCTGGCACTGGGCGGAAATGGATTTCCTCGGGGCCGGATTATTGAACTCTTCGGTCCGGAATCGAGTGGTAAGACGACCTTGGCATTGCATGTGATTGCCAACGCTCAAAAGGATAGCGGCGTCGCGGCCTTTATCGATGCTGAACATGCTCTGGATCCCAGTTGGGCCAAACGCGTCGGTGTCGATCTGGAAGATCTGCTCGTCAGTCAGCCCTCACATGGCGAAGAAGCGCTGCAGATCGCCGAAATGCTGATCAAATCCAACGCGGTTGATATTATTGTCGTCGATTCGGTGGCGGCACTGGTGCCCAAGGCCGAATTGGACGGCGAGATCGGTGATTCACACGTGGGACTACAAGCCCGCATGATGAGTCAGGCGATGCGCAAGCTGACCGGAATTATTGCCAAGTCAAAGACTTGCGTCATTTTCATCAATCAGATTCGCGAAAAGATCGGCGTCATGTTCGGCAGTCCGGAAACCACTCCAGGCGGTCGGGCTTTGAAATTCTATAGCTCCTGCAGGGCCGACGTTCGACGTATCGCCACACTCAAGGAAGGCGAAACGGTCACCGGGATGCGAATGCGGGTCAAGATCGTCAAGAATAAGGTCGCGCCGCCGTTTCGAGTGGCCGAGTTCGACATGCTGTCCACCTGTGGAATCAGCCGTGAATCTGATATTTTGGACATGGCAATCGCCGATAAGATTATTGACAAGAGTGGTACCTGGCTGAGCTACGGGAGCCTCAAACTGGGACAGGGTCGCGAAAAGGCACGTCTGTACTTGATCGAGCATCCCGAATTACTGCAGGAACTGACCGATAAGATTGTCGCTCACCGGACAGAGAATCCCGAAGCCTTTTCTGGCGGAGCGGGTGAAGAATAAGAATCCGGCGGTAGCGACACGAGCTTCGAGCAAGAATTGAGGAACCAGCATGACCATCCGCGTGGAGTGCTCCGAATGCGGTCGCGTCACCTCGGTTGCCGACAAGGCTGCCGGACGTAAACTGAAGTGCTCGTGCGGTTCAGCCGTCACTGTCCCGGAACTGGACGACGAGGAGGAACTGTTCGACAATGAAAGCCGTGCTTCACGTTCTCGCTCGCGGCGCCGGTCATCACGCAATGCACCCAATCCGTTTTTGCTGGCGGGGTTGATTGGTGGCGGAGCACTGGCCGGGCTGGTCCTGGTATTCATGCTGTTTCGAACAGCGACTTCGTTCGCAGTCTGGCAGCTCGATCCAAGTCTTTCAGACAGCCTGGGCGCTGAACAATCAGCGGCCGGGTTTGTGATTCGCCCTCCAAAAGGCTGGCGGATCGTCGCCCGATCGAGCCAAACCGCGACGTCCGGAACAACGCGACAAGCTGATCAAGTCCGCTGGTTCCCCGGTCAAGGGCAGGGGGGCGAAATTTCGCTCGATGTCCATTCCCATCCCAGCATCCGTGGCAAGACTCAACCCTCGAATTTGTATACATCCGCTGGCTCATATACTGATTCCGAAACCGAACCATTAATCGTCGTCCTGAATGGTTCGATTTCTCGCGGCAAGATCAATGATCGAATCACAACTCGGCTGGCCTTCAGTCAGCACCCGACGAGCATCAATCTTTCGGCGTCAACGTTTCCGAATGGCTTGCTCTATGTCACGTATTTTGACGACAAGCGTGTCGCGTTAGCATTCAGCTGTCCGTTTGAGCCAAGTTCACTCGAATTCCGCGTGCTGGAAGAAAGTCTGAAGACCTTGCGACCTGCCGGCCCCAATGACGCCCAGTCAGCGCAGCCATTCACGATTCCATCGACGGTGAACGCGAATCTGGCGGCCAATTCGACGCCCGGCCCGCAAGCTGTGAAATCGGGATTCAAACCCTTGGAATCTCAGAAATCCGGATTTCAACCATTTCAGCAGTCGGGGGTGAACGGTTCTGGAGACAGCACTGCCAATGGGAATGCCACACCAACACAGAATCTCGGTGCAAAGGAGACGGCGAAATCAGGCTTTGCGAATGCGACAAAACCAGCAGCCAAGTCAGGTTTCAAGAACGCGGATTGGGGTGGCGGAGACGCCACGCAGAAGGGAACAACACCAGGTAAGCAGGCGGAATGGGGCGGGGCGGCAGAGATTATCGCTCAGACGGAAGGAACCGACACGCTGATCGAGTTCCCCGCGACCGAAAGTCCATTCGTGCTGGTCGGAAAAGGGTTGCACGACATTCGAACGGGTGAGCGTACCGGGGAATTCCCGATTGGGGCCAAAAACATCCGGGGCCAATTCCGGGCTCTCAGTCCCGACGGAAAGCTTTTGGCCAGTGCCGGTGACAGTTCGTCAGATACGGGCGAGATGGCGACTTTGAATGAACTCGGCGGTAAAGGATTTGGTAAAACCCTCAAGACAAACGACGTCGGACGAGCTCGAGAATCAGTCCGAGTGAAGTTTATTGAATTCTCCGCCTCCAATCGGC
>JAQGHT010000011.1 GCA_028291565.1 Planctomycetaceae bacterium
GTGAGCCCGGTATGATTGAGCCATTCGATCCTATCGCGGCCGAGTTTCATGCTTTGAACAAAGAGGCACTTGACGCGGATATGCTTCAAAAGGTCGGCCAATGCTTCTTCCGAGATGCCAGTCTCATAGAACGATAACGACTTGATCTGTCCGACGGCCTTAAGCTGCTCGCATGCATTGCTGAGAACTTCTTTGTCTTTCACTCGTAATGTGACGCGCTCGATGCGACGCACCATTGTCGCCAGCCCCATGTTCTCGACGATGTCCGGCAGCGCTGATTGCTCTTTAACTGGCGTCCCAGGAAATCCGGGACGCTGCCGTTCCGGAGCTGGCACCAAGATCTTGTGTGAGAAGCCGACACTGCAACTCATTGCTGAAAGCTGAAGGCCAATAAGTTCGTGCCGCAGTCCTTCGTCGTACTGCCATGATAGCCATGTGAACAATAATGAAAGGCCCCACATTCCGAATGGGAACGTGTGAATGCGGAAGCGAACTAGGAATTGAGAGTCACGCATGGGTCAGATCTCCTATCATCTTCGGGGTGGCACTCTACGCCCTTAACCCTTTTTTGTACAGTTTCAGAACCTCTTTAGTGAGTTTGACTCGCAGCGGTGTTGCTTCATTGATGAGGGGGACTTCCAGGCGGTGATTCCTGCTTCTTGCGGGGATCGTTGCGACTCGTTTTATTCTTTCGAATATCGGAGTCGATAGCCACCCTATAAGCAGCGCATTTCAGAGCGCGCCCCAGGCAAACACCCTTCACTCGATTGACGGCAACTTTCAAGTCTTGATGCGAAATCCCGATTCCTTTCGGGTGAGAACTACTGGTTCGTAACGACCTCCGCGCTAAAGGGAGTTATCGCCATAAACCTCTGTCGCATCAAGACTTCTTTTCAGTGTTCAAAAAAGGGTTAACGGCGTAGAGTGGCACCGGCAGATCCAAAGTTAACCCGCTGTAGCGAACAAGATTGGCCAACAACTATCGGCAACTACTTGGCTTCGTCCTTGCCTTTGCGTTCCGTTTCTTTGTCCGCTTTCGCGGCAATTGCGGCACGTAACTTGGCCGCATTTTCGGTCACGGTCTTGTTGGGGCCGGTCAATCGCACGAAGTAGTCGCCGTTCTTTTCGGTGTGCAAGACCACCGCCAACATCCTGGTGTTCGGCTTCTTCACAGGCTCCTTCTGGAAGGGCCGGGTCCATGTTCCGGAAAGGTCGATGAGCGTGTATTTTCCGTGGGCAGATTCACCTTCCAGGATTTTCAGCTTCCGTTCATCTGCATCAAACTGTTTGGTATAGCGGTCGATGTTGGCTTGCAGGCCGCCGCCACCGCCGTTTTCAAAGTGGAAGACGGCCAATTGCGAGGGTTCTTTGTCGTCGTCGGCGGCAGGAACTTCGTAATTCGCGACCTGCAACGGTCCCAGCGGCATCTTTTTCCAAGTCTCGGGCAGCTTGAGAGTCAGGCCTTTGACGTCCACATCTTGCGTCTTCACGGCTGGCTTTTCTTCTTTTTTCGCTTCGTCCTTCTTGGCGTCTTCAGCAGTCGCCAGGCAGGTAACCGAAGTCACCAATGCAAGTATGGCAAGCGAGCGAATTTTTTGAGACCACAGCAACATTTGGGAATCCTTTGAAAGGCGTTTTCGGGCATGATTTGAAACCGAATCGTCATCCTATCAAGCTCTGTTTGTGGATGCCACCACAGGATTTCGCCGGACGACTCGACCGAAGATTGGGTAATGGTTAAACTACTGCCCCGAATGAAAGTTCTCGAAGACTTGGAAATGAGTGGGACATGATCGCCGACACGTTGCTCGCGGGACATCGCTACTGGGACATTCTGGCTGATAAGGTTTTGGCCGGAGAGGAATTGAGTCACGACGACGCGATTCGCGTTCTGTCCTGTCCGGATGTTGAAGTCCCCTCGTTGCTGGCGGCGGCCTACCGCGTCCGGAATCGCTATCACGGGAACCGTGTGCAGTTGTATTATCTGCGCAATGCGAAGAGTGGCCTGTGTCCTGAGGATTGCAATTACTGCTCGCAGTCCAAAATCGCGGATACCGAAATCAACCGCTACGTCTTTCAAGACGAGAAGACGCTGTTGGAAGGTGCCCGGATCGCGAAAGAGAGTCAGGCCCGAACGTTTTGTATTGTCGCCAGTGGCCGGGGCCCCTCGGATCGTGAACTCGGGCATGTTTGCAATGTCGTGCGTAAGATCAAAGACACCTATGGCATGCATATTTGCGTCTGCCTGGGCCTGCTGCGGCCAGATCAGGCTGAGCAATTGAAGGCGGCCGGTGTCGATCGGGTCAATCATAATCTCAATACCAGCGAGCGGATGTATCCGGAGATTTGCACGACGCACACTTATGAGGATCGTCTCGACACGCTTCGCGCGGTTCGCAGTGCCGGAATCGAATTGTGTTCGGGATGCATCGTCGGCATGGGCGAAACCTTTGACGATCTCGTCGAAATCGCCTTTTCGCTACGTGAATTGAATGTCGAATCGATTCCCATCAATTTCCTGCATCCGATCGATGGAACTCCATTGGCTGGCCGTTCGGAATTGACGCCGCGCGATTGTTTGCGGGCCTTGTGCATGTTCCGGTTGACCAATCCGCGTTGCGAGATTCGAATCGCTGGTGGTCGCGAATTGCATCTGCGATCGCTCCAGCCACTGGGGCTTTATCCAGCAAACTCTGTATTTGTGAGCGATTATCTGACGACCAAAGGCCAGACGGCTCAGGAAGATTTCCAGATGATTGCCGACCTGGGATTTGAAATCGTCAATCCCCCGGGCGTTTTATCAGCTGAAGGCCTGTCCGAGGCTGTCGCTGCGAGCCCGAATTCGAGTTGCTGTCACTAGTCCAGCGGGATGAATTCCGTGTGTGACGCCGGAGTGGGACTCGTGGGACATAGGATCGGCGAATGAATAACTGCCGGAATGATTTCCGTGTCGTCGAGCCTTGCTACGGCAATTATTGATTCGCCGGGATTCGCTATCCATTCGGTCCCATTTGTCTCATTCCATGGCAACGAATCTCCACCAGGGAATGCTGCCGCGTCTACGGCGGCTGGATTCTGCACGTGGCTGTTTTTCCCTCTCTCCTCGGTACTCCGGAGATCGTCCAGCTTTGGAATTATTATCTGGTAAGGCTTTATGGCAACGTAATAGCCGGGCTTACGATTCGAAGTTGCTTTTTTGATTTCTACCCCGAAGGGGTAAGGGACAAAACTGCGCATCTTCAAAAGCGACGCCCTCGCCCTCCCGGTCAGCCCCCGCCATAAACCATCACCACGTAACGATTCTAAAGCTGGACGATCTCGGAGTACCAGGGCGAGGGGAAAGTAAACACCCGCACACATTCACCGGCAGATTCAAGGTTAAATCTTTACAGTTGATCTCAATGGCCAAAGTGCCGTCAATTCGTGGACACTCTTTGCCGGTTTGCAGAAAACTTGTAAAAAAAACAATGGCCGAGTGTCGCAATTGAAATCTTGTGTGCTATTCTACGCCCATCTGGAAGATCAATGAGATCGATCTAGTCAATTCCGTTTTTCTCTGAGTGAGGAATTCTGGACACTGCAGCAGCGTGCCGACTTCCGGTTGAGTTTCGTAAGTCACTATCAGAGTGTGATTTATGAAATGGAACCGGACGTTTGCGGGGCCAGGAGAAATCTGATTGCAGTGTTTGCGCAATCTATCTGAGCCGGTCTTCCAGCACCTTGGCACTGCGTTTGCGATTACAAGTTTTTCAATTGTCAGGTGCTGAAGCAGCCGGGTTTCCGGAAAACTCTGCAGAAAACAGAGTCCGAACGGGGAGCCGGAAGAAACTCACCTGACCGCGCGAAAGACTCGCGTTGATTGGCAAGAGATTGTCACAGTCAGTCTATTTCAGCAGGCCTGCGGCTTGCGGGTGGCTTGATTGTGGGAACAACTTGCCTGACAGCCACTTGCAGAACTCCGCGGCAGACTTGCCCAGGAGTCATCATCCGACTAATCAGAATGCCTGTCAGTGATCGCAGTAGCCATTCCATGAATGTTACTGTTCAAGCACGTCATGCATTTCGAGTGGAACTTGAGGAAAATCGTTTACGGTTCCCCTTGTTGCTGTGGTCGGATTGAATGGTAGAGTTATCCCAGGTAATCCTGGTGGTTCTCTGCTGAAAAATGCTGGTGGAAAATCCTCCTCAGGAGGCCCTCTCTGACCGTGGTGCTAGTGATTCACGTGCTAGAGTTGGCTGTGTCCCGCAAAATGGCTACAGCCTTGCCGTTACGGGGACTACATGTCAGTGAAGCTGTGCAGGACGGACAGCAGTGCGGGCTTGCGTGCCATCCTCAGGGACGTAGGCTCGGATCAAATCGTTCACATGTTCGCCGGCGAGGTCCGCCCGGCATCCACAGCAGATCAGACATTTGCCCGCTGCACGACGCGGGTTGACGAGGGGATTGCAGGATCATGGGATTTATCAAGAGATTCTTGAAGAACGTATTCCGAGACGGGCAGCAGCAGTCTCGGCAGAGCAGCTTTGAAAACTTGTCGGAAGACCAGTTGGAAGCGCATCTGCAGGTCTCACGTTATGGTGACTTTACTTTGACAGATGCGATTCGGCCATCATTTGATTTGCAGGTGATGCCGCAGGCAGGCTATCGACACGACGCCTACCGCGACGGTGAGACTGGTGTCCGGATTCCGGTGTTGATGGTGTCGGCCTCCAAGGAACAACTGTTCGATTTGTTCCTGGACTTGCTGGACCCGCTGGGGACTGAAGTGGATGTGGTCCTGGAGACCAGCCACGACACGTCTCGCAAGGGACATCAGGACCTGTATCGGGAACACATTGATTTACCAGTATTGAAGAGTTCGTTGTACGACTTCGAAGACATGTTGCTCGACGATGGTTGTACAGGAATTGCAGTCTTGAACCCCAACATTCCGTTGGAAGTGCAATTCGACGAACACAAACTGTTGATCATGTATGGCCAGGATTTATCAGAATTCGAGGCCATCCTGGAGCAGGCCGGGATTGAGCGGATGGAAGACATGAAGTTCATCACCGAGGCGGAGCATGTCCATTCCTCAAGTGACGAATTCCAGCGGCAGTTCGAGCAGCTGCAGTATCGCCTGGGCTTGGACGACGAATAGAGTTCCACATTTCCAAGGCGGAGCCCCTGGTGATTTCGGTAAGGGAATTGCCACGAATCTGCGTTTCTAACGCGTTCGACACCGCCTGTACTGATCTGGATGAGCCGGCAGTTTTTGAGAATACTGCTGGCCACGGGCGGATACAGGCTGGGGACTCACCATGCGCACCTGTCAATTCCTGTGTATTACTTTGGCTTTGTCCCTGTTTGGGTGTGCGAGTTGGCACCGGCCCAGCCTGGTCTACCGTGGCCAGCCACAAGCGGCGCAAAATCGCACCGCGCGGCTCGAAAGACCAAATCAGGGGCTGGCGGCAACTCCAGTGGAGTTGGAACTGGAAACGTCAAATGAAGCCAGCGCTGAAAATGAGAATGACGACGAAACGTTGACGCCCCCGATTGAAGGTTCCAAACATCGCAGCCGCTACCAGAGCCCTCAATCGCGACTTCAGCAGGACAGTGAACGGCGCCTGCGGGATCGATTCCCCGTGAATCCGCCCGGGAATGGCTATGTCGAGTTGCCTCCTCCTCCTGAGGAAGTTGAATAGCCTCGCCCGATTTCCTGTCGAAATTGCGTGTCAATTCACCAAATCGAAGAGTCTGGCATGTGCGAACATGGACGAATTGCCGCCTGAGTTCCTAGAATCCGATCTTGCGCGATCTGCGAATCTTTCGAATCGCATGTCTCACAGAATTCAGGAACGTCGCATCAATCACGGTTGAAATGTGGCAGATATTGTCCGCAGTCACGCTGGCAGTCTCAGCCACGGCAGCTGAAAAATGCGCCGGCCCCAAGTCGTTGGCATCGGACGATCAGGACCGATGCGCCGGCTCTCATTTGCAAGATGAAAGAAAGCAACATTATGAAGGGTCATCCCCAAGTCATCGACGCGCTTAATCGCGGTCTGACGATCGAATTGACGGCCATCAACCAGTACTTTTGCCAGGCGAAAATGTGCAAGAACTGGGGTTTGAATAAACTGGGTGCCAAACACTACATGGAATCCATGGGTGAAATGAAGCATGCAGAACTGTTGATCGATCGCATTCTGTTTCTGGAGGGTGTGCCGGAAATCGCACGCTATGACGTCATCCGAGTCGGGGCGGATGTCAAGGAACAATTTGAGAACGACTTGTTGCTCGAGGGCGGCGGCGTCAAAGCCTATAACGACGCCATTGCACTCTGCCTGCAATTAAACGATGCCGGCAGCCGCGACATGCTGGAAGCAATCCTGGTCGAGTCCGAAGAACATGTCGACTGGCTGGAAACGCAACTCGGATTGATCGACTTGATCGGTTTGGAAAGATATTTGCAGTCGCAAATGGGTGAAGCAGAGGGCGGCGGCCACTAGGCTGGACCTCAAAATTAAGAATGCGGACGGCCGTTTTCGGCTGTCTGCATTTTCGTTTCGGCCGGATATTGGGAAAGCTGCAATGGAAATTTGCTCGCCCGTGTCCGTTCTTCGTCTGCCCGAACCGCAAGAGTCGACGACCGAGGGCGGCCATCCTGCATGACTTTTTCAAGCCAGCTAATTAGTCGGCATGATTCAAGACCAGCGTCTGGAATGCTCCAGATGGTAATCCTGGAAGCCGTGATTCGACAAATTTGGCTCTTTGATAGTCTGTCACGTCATTCTGGAATCCACCAGTTGCTGGTGTGATGACGCTAAGAACCATCGGGCTGACACGCCCAACTCTCGCCAAGTTCTTTGTCAGCGGTCAGGTATTTCGCTGCGTGATTAACGCGCGTAACCGGCTGTGGCAGGCCATGCAGCCTTTTCCAGCTCCCGTGCAACGTCCCAATTCGCGGACAGTCTGCACGTTGTACGTTGAAATTGCCATTTGAACGTCACTTTCCGTGACATTTAAACAGCGGCAGATCACGGCCTCGCCACACGGAACAGTACCGCATTCGAGCCGAGTTTCGGAACTTGTCAGCAGAACGGTCGACATAAACGTCACCCAGAGAAGCTGCAGATCAATGGTTGTTGAGACTGAGTCTCATAATCTACATCCATTCTACAGGGCATCGAACCGCTGTCAACACTGTTTTTATCGGGAAACCCGGGAAATGTTGTGACACAAATCAACATATTGATATTTGATGCACAGGCGGATCGGCGATGACAAATCGCCCTATTGTGGCTGCAGCGATCAACCCGAATCCACTGCAACTCTGCAGGAGGCCGGCTGAATGGGGGTTTGAGTTCGTCTTTCGACTCAGCCCGGATTATTCATGGCGAGCGTCCAGCGTGAGCTTTTGAAGTTGTGCTGTTTGAGCGATTTGATACAAGACTTGAAGACCACCCGGTATTTGCAGCCCAACGGGCGGCCATTCGACGGCCCAGGCCAACTGCCTGGGATTGGCCCCATGATGGCTTCGAAGCCCCAACCGGGTCGCAAACAGACATGAAATTCTCACTTGGTTTGCGATCGCTCAGGTTGTGGCCCGTTGGGCCTTGTGAGAATCATTGATCGCACTTGCCCCAGGCTGATGGCGTGGGCTGTCGAATCGCGACCCTTTGGGCCGCAAATGCCAACATAGCAGGAAGAATGCTATTGTGGCTCGATCCCTGAGGCGATTCTTCCGCGACACCTCGCCAGTCGCTACGCTCCTGGCTCGCTTAACACGACACGGAGTGTCGTGCCACTCAGCGTTTCAGGGACGGGATTGGCTGCTGATCCGCCTGGCGGCAACTCCAGATGAACGGGCCGTCCGCGCTGTCGGTCGGTTGGCATGTCCACCTTCGAGGTAGGCCCAGGCAATGCGCTGACGATCGCACCGCAG
>JAQGHT010000014.1 GCA_028291565.1 Planctomycetaceae bacterium
TCTCACAGTCCCAGGTGTTCGTGGTGATGTCACCGGACGACTCTTCGATGGTTGGTGTGTTGCCGTTCTCGTTGTAGGTGTAGGTCGTGATGTCGCTGCCGGCGGCGCTGACGAGCAGGCGGTTGGCGTCGTCGTAGGTGTTGGTGGTGATCTCACCCGTTTCGACGTCGCGTTGCCGGATCCGATTGCCGATGGGGTCGTAGGTGTAAGTCGTGGTCTGGATCCCCAGCACGTCGACCGGCAGGATGGACCAGTCAGCCGGCGTGAAGTGTTTCCACTGCGGCAGCGTCAGCCGGGCCCAGCCATAGGGGACGCCGAACATCAGATCGAGCAACAGTTGCCGGGTGCCGACCCGTGCAGCATGCCCAGCCGTATTTCGGATTAACGCTGAAGTTGTGTTGCAGCTGCGGGCTTACTCAGATGACAGGGGAAGCTACCTGGGCCGCGGTCTAAAGCCGGGTCAGCTGAATGGGAGCCGGTAAAGAGCGACCGGTCGATTTTAGAACGCGAGACCTCTATGGTGGACTGGAAGGGGCTAAAAAGAGGACTCATTTGCGGGAAGGGCTGGTTGGTGTAAAGCTTAGCCTGGGGGATGTCTGCAATCGGTTTTTTGTGTTTCAGCTTCCAAACGGCGTTCTTTGCAACCGCACCGTAGTTAGGGCCTGGTGGAGCAGGTGGTGATGGCAATTCCTCAAACGCCACTACTATCCCGAGTCCCACCACCATTCGCGGTCGAGGAGCGACGCCCGCGCAGTCGAGACATCGCGGACTCGTCGCTGAAGAACCAATTCTCAATTGGGGCGGTTGTTACATCGCTGGAAGAAAGAAGTACAGGGACGGCGGCGCCCAGGCGCGGCAATCCTAGGCATCAGCCATAACGTCCTTCATATCCTGTTTTTCTTGCGGAGAGAACGCTGTCTGATCGAATGAATCCAGAATTGCTTTGGCCTTGCTTAACTTGCCGCGAAGGACCGAGACCGTCCGCATGCAATCGGCCTTCTTCGTACTCTCACGACCAATGCGGTTGCGAAGCTCCTGCTGTTCCTCCCGCTCGAGGCGCACGCGCTCCGTCGCGCTTTCCAGATCAATGAACAAGTTGTCCACGTCGGAGCAGCTCTTCGTCACATTAACGATCGTGACTTTTCCGTCCACGATATCTTGCTTGAGCTTTTGGTTACGCTTCTGACACGCTTCGATATGACTTTTGGTCATACAAATCCTTAATATCACGACGCAGATCTTGAACACCCCGTCGTCCTTGGCCGATGTCATGCCGGCCTTCGGCATCGCTTCCATACGTCAGCCCGCAATCCGCCCACGTCAACCTGACCATGTCAGTGATTTGGCAGGTTCGTTTCTGGAATCTTCAAGATCGAGCGAAACTGAAGAATAGAATCTTAGCGGGGATACCGTGGAATTCCGAGAATCAAAGGAGTCAAATCTCCCGGGTGGATTCGAATGTGATCGCAGGCAGTCAGATCAAGTGTGACCAAGGGGATGACGATGGCACGGCAGGCGCGTCCGCACCAGTTTAGGAGAGCGGTGTCATCCCCGGACTTCCACAGTGAAACGGAATATGGGACAGATTCGGGGTCAGAATTTGGAACGTGCAAGTTTCCGCAGAAGCCCGATCTTCTCGAATAAATGATAACGGCCGGTTCCATGTTCGTTCGCCGTCAAGGGTCCGGCAAAAACGTGGCTTACCAGCGCGGTCACTTTCGCCAGGCATGAATTCCGGAAAAGAAGATGCAGACATGCTCATGTGTGCGGACGTCGCAACCCTTGAACGCCGCAAGAGCTCCTGAGTGCCTGATTGTGGCTCATGATTTGCATGTAAGGGGAATCACATAGTCGTTCGCCGCCGACTATCTCATATTTCGACCTAAAATCAACAATCGCCCAATGACCATGGTTCGAAATGTCTGAGCACTATGTGTTTACTACAATGGCAAATCGCTCAGGTGAGGACAGCTGAGCACATTCTTCAGTTCTGAATTTCCAGTCTTCGCAAAGATTTCACAAACGGTTCCAATTCGGTTGCCGCGAACCGAAATGGGCGTGTCCCGTGCAGTTATGCAGGGAAGACTGGTTCAATTTCATTCTGTCGTGGCTCTTGCGATTTCCCAGTGTGGTACCAGGTACCTCTGGCTCACCGGGATGTATTTCGCCGCAATAAAGCTGCCTGCGTCAAAATATGCACTAAAAAGATTTGTCGTGACCTTGCATTCTCAGGCACTACGATACTAAGATGCTCTTGGCTTCAAATCGGGTCGACTTTCGCCCGTTCGGTCAATCTTTACGCCTTCAGTTGCGTTTCCTGTTTGAGTTGTGGCGAATTCGCTTTTCGTCCCAAGATGGGATTGGGGTAGGGCTTAACAAAAAGCTCGCGTTCTTTTCGTTTCCCGCAGTGAGTTCGTCGGCCGCCGGTCGACAGTTCTGGGTTTCACCCTGCTCGGTTGATTTCGCGCGTCTGTCGCGGTGCGGCTGCGCGTTTTGTTCGCTTTTGATTGTGAGGTGCTGGTGATGCAGCGTCTGATTTTGCGCACATTTCAGAGTCCCGGTGATGTTCTGATGCTCACAGCTGCCGTTCGCGACTTGCATTTTGCGAACCCCGGCCGCTTCCAGATCGATGTACGCACGTCTGCGGATGCCCTGTGGCAGCATAATCGGCATCTTGTCCCGTTGAAAGAGGGCGACGCCGGCGTGCGGGTAATAGAGATGCACTATCCGCTCGTGCATCAAAGCAACCGCCCATACCATTTTATCCACGGTTATGCTCAATATCTGGAGCAACAACTCGGAGTTTCGATTCCGCTGACAGAATTTCGCGGTGACATCCGTTTAAGTGATGCAGAAAAGGCCGTGCCGTGTCCTGGAGCGGAGCTGGGGGTTCCGGAACATTTTTGGATTATTGTCGCCGGTGGAAAATACGACTTCACGGCGAAATGGTGGAACCCAGATGCACATCAACAGGTCGTAGACCATTATCAAGGGAAGATCTGTTTCGTTCAATGTGGCGAAAAGGGGCATTGGCATACACCGCTCAAAGGGGTGGTCAATCTGATTGGCAAGACCGAGCTGCGAGATTTCGTACGGTTAATGCATCACGCTGATGGCGTCTTGTGCCCTGTCACTTTCGCCATGCATCTGGCTGCCGCTGTGGAAACCAAGCCGGGACGTCCCAAGCATCGTCCGTGTGTGGTGGTGGCTGGCGGTCGAGAACCAGCGCACTGGGAGGCTTACCCGAATCATCAGTTTCTCAGCATGAACGGTGCACTGCCGTGTTGCGCGGATGGAGGCTGCTGGAAATCCCGTTGCCAGTTGGTCGGCGACGGGGATGCGAAGGATCGAAATGATGTTTGTTCTACTTTCGTGCAATTGACGCCGGACCTTCGCATTCCGAAATGCATGGACATGATTACGGCTCAGGACGTCATCCGCCGGATTGAACTCTATTACGACGGCGGTATGCTGCGCTATGGTCAGAATGGTGCAAGTGTTGTGGCTGACGCAACAAAAACCGTCAACACCCCGGCGTCCCGTGGCGGACAGATCGGTAACAGGCAGGAGGCTGTCGATGCTCCGAACGGGAATGGGAAACCTGCTGTTACCACGACTCTTGCTGCTGTTTGCAAGCCGCAGCCGAAGGTTGCCATGCCATCACCAGCGATCGCCCTAAAACCTGTCGAGGCAGTGAAGCCTGATCCGATTCCACTGCACGAAAAGACGAGCGTCACGTTCTATCACGGACTTGGAGATTGCGCGTATTTCGCACCCCTCATCGCGATGTACACGAAACGAGGTTATCCCATTGAAGTCGAATGTACGCCGGACAAGCGAATCTTGTTCGAGGCGGCCGGCGCCACGACCATTCCCAGCGGAGCCCAGCACGTCCATCACTGGGGCTATCCCGCAGGCGGGACGCACGAAAGCCACGGCGAATTCTGGAAGGGGAGCAAGCCAGGCCACAACATCTCGGAATCGCCCCTGCCGTTCATTGGCCCGAAGTCGGAACTGTGGGATGAATACTGTGCGACGAAAGTCGACGTCACGCCGTTGCTTTCGGCCTCGGCCTTTGTCACGGTGGATCAGTGGCTGAGTCGGTTGCCGCGTCCGATTGTGCTGCTGCATACGAAAGGAAATACCGCTCAAGGTCGAAAGAGCCTGCCCGACTCCATCACGAGTGAATTGTATCCAGCATTATTGGACCGGTTCGATGGCAGCTTGATCCTGCTTGACTGGGATCGCCGAGTGCCGCGACTGGCTTCCTACCGAGTCCGTCACTTGGACGACTTGGGGGCCTGTTCGACGGAAGTACTGTTCGCGTTGATGTCGCGTGCCAACCTGTTGATTGGAGTCGACAGCGGGCCGCTGCACGCTGCCCAGCTCACCAAAATTCCCAGCATTGGTCTGTGGATGCCGGGCCATTATCCGGCCACCTACACGCTGCCTCGGCGTCAGCAATTGAACATCGTGCTCCGCGACCAGACGCGACAATGGAATAAATACAAGCGAATTCCCTGGAACATCATCGAACATCCCGGCAGCACGTTCAATGCCGAGACACTGGCCGATCTCTGTCGCCCGATGCTCGATCCGCCCAAATATTTCCGTTCCTCGGACATGGGGGCCGATGTCCAGACACAGTGGTTCATCCAGAATTGCCGAGGCATCCACGGCGGGAATTCCCTGTCCCCGTATGCCGACCGGCATCACAGCTTCGACAAGCTGTTCCGCGAGATTTCCAATCGCTTTCCCGCTCCTGTCATCGTCGAAACCGGCACGATCCGGTCCGAAGAAGACTGGTCGGGCGCCGGGTTCTTCACCTATCTGGCGGGTTCTTTCGTCTCGCGATTCGGCGGCAGTCTGACTTCGGTGGACATTGATGGCAAGAAATGTCAATTCGCCCGAGACTGGTGCAGTATTTTCGGCCCATCGGTGACGGTCACGCAGCAAGACTCGGTCGCGTTCCTGAGGGAATTTTCCAACAAGATCGACGTTCTGTACCTCGATTCGCTCGACACGACGGAACCAGGTCACGCGGACCATTGCGTCAAAGAATTCGAAGCGGCCCAACCGCAGCTTCACGGCCGCAGCATCGTGGTCATCGACGACACTCCCTGGAACGCGGGGGCCTTCGTCGGCAAGGGAGCCCGTCTGGTCCCCCAGTTGTTAGAACAAGGCTGGCGGATCTTGTATGCCGGATATCAAGTCGTGTTAAGCAAATAAAGTGGAATGGCGTTAGTCACCGGTGTTTGGATCTCCCCTGTAGCTGAAGTCGTGAGACATCGGACGAGTGTCCAGAAGCCACCAGTGTTTGGATCGTGAAAAACCGGCGGCTAGTGCCGTGCCGTTCACGATTCTGATAAGCCCTCTGGTCCGCAGCACGGAATCGCTCCATCGCAAGGAATGACGCCATCATGGATTGGATCGCCGAGACGGTTCGCAATTTTCACCGTCTCTATTACGAACGTGGCATCCATGCCGGGCATGGTCGAGGCTTACATGCGGACACGTACTATCGCGGAGTCGAAACGCACAAGTGCCCCTTTGATCTGTGGATCTTTCAAGAAATCCTGCACGAAGTGCGGCCGGCTCTCGTCATCGAGTTGGGAACCTATTTAGGCGGAACGACATTGTTTCTGGCACATCAGGTGGAGTTGTTTGGTTATGGAGCAGTGATCTCGATTGATTGCCGGGAATTGCCGCGTCCCGTGCACCCCAAAATTCAATACATCCTCGGAGCAACACAGTCGGCAGACGTTCAACAGCAAGTGCAACGGCTGGCAGCGACGGCAGCCGGGCCAGTCCTCGTCATCCATGACGCCGACCATCACTATTCCGAATGCCTGGCCGATTTAGAGGCTTACGCGGGGTTCGTCACCCCCGGCAGTTATTTGATTGTGGAGGACACCAATGTCAACGGCCATCCGGTACTCGTGGATTGGGGGCAAGGCCCGTGGGAAGCGGCCGAGAAGTTCCTCGCAGCCAATCCCGATTTTTCCAGAGACTTAAGCCGAGAGAAATTCATGTTGACCTACAACCCTGGCGGCTACCTGCGCAAGGCAGGCAGTGTAGCACGGCACTCCGAGTCGTGAAGCATTGGCGTAGGATGGACTTTCAGTCCGTCTTCGGGCGACGTGGCGTGGCGTGAGATGGGCAGGAATCTCCGTTGGACCATTTTGGGGAATGATTGAGTCTGTCCGTCACCCGGAGTCGTGGGACGGACAGGAGTGTCCATCCTACATGGATCAACTTGGCTCATTTTTATTCGAAGCATTGTCACAAATACTAGTAGTGTAAAGGCCGTGGACCCACCGGAGCGAGCCCGGTGGCGATTGTTCCAATCATTATCGACGAGCGAACCGCATCATGTCAGACCTGCACGCAATTCTCGAACAGCTCGGCGAAGCGTCCCGGAAACGGATCCTGGTTCTGGGCGATATCATGTTGGATAGGTACACCTGGGGCGACGCGGAACGAGTCAGTCCGGAAGCTCCCGTGATCGTGCTCATCGCCGACCAGCACGAAATCCGACCCGGCGGCGCGGCGATCGGGATACTAATGGCGATGGTAGTCTCGACGAGCGTCTATACTGCCTTCAAGATGATAACTGGAATGTAATTGCCACAACCGATTCATTCAGCACAGTTCAAGAGCGGTATTCCTATTCGGCATATGGCATTCCGACCTATCTTACTGCGAACTTTATCGAGCGCGCCGAAAGCAATTTCGACTGGGATCTGCTATTCTGTGGTTACCGATACGATATTACGTCTAACCTGTTTCAAGTCAGGCGTCGTATCTACCATCCGATGCTGGGAACCTGGATTCAAAGGGATCCCGTCAGTCCCGATTCGATGCTGAATTTGTATCTCTATGTCCTTGCACGTCCCGTAACCTTGTACGACCCGATGGGGCTGTCATCGGCAGGTGGCTACACGCCGCCTGGTGGTCTCAATCAGTGCATCTCTGAATGCCAAGACAATTGCTACCAGCAGTTTTACGGTTTCTTTGGAATCCTCAATCCCAATTATGTAGGATGCATTGTGGGCTGCGAAGGCGGCTGCCATAACGAGGATCCGCTGTGCCACTACCTAAACACACTGCCCGCCTGCAATGTGGCGGCAATTCAGTGTGTCTGCGGACTGATGGGTATAGCAGATGTCTTATCGGAGTTTATTCCAGCCCAAAGTACCAAGCTTTTTCTCGCGCTTTCGGATTGTATAATGTGTGAATCACTCGAAACAGCGCACCTCGTTTGCCACCAAGGCAACATCGGATTACCAAGCATCGCTTTAACTGCAGTGGATTGCGTGCTTGACATTGCAAATGCATTCGGCTTTCAATTAGTTCCTGGAGCAGAATCATTGAACGTCATATTTGATGCGCTAATCGAAGCGGCCGGCGCGGCATATAGAACAAATTGTGGCGAAGAAGGCTGGCCGCAGAGTTGCACGACGTTTGGGAACTGCGTGGGCCCGATTCCGCCGCCGGCTTTCGTGCCCCAATTACCGTTGGGGGTGTGAATAGAGTGTTCAAGGAATCAATATGATACGAGAGTCTATGGTAGTCATCGCATTCGCAGCCGCGATTTCAATTGCGACATATGCACTATTGTTTATAATACATGAGGTGTGGGCGTTGCCCAACAAATGGCCTCCTCCGATTGATGCGTTTTATTATCCGTTCGTTCTTGGTATGGCCGGGGGCATAAGTTATGTCGTGCAAAAAAGGCGCGGCAAGAAATGAAACCTACGAAATTATTCGAAATCATTCAACACACATATTGAAATCTGCGAGCGGTTGGAAGTTTGGATTCGAATCGTGTGTTTTTCGACTGCAGGGCGTGTCTATTCGAGCGAAAAGCGAGGTTCGAGCTGCGGATCCTGATCAGTATACAGACGTCACAGGGAGTTCGGCGAAAAGTGTCAGTAATGTTGCAACGATAGTCGGCGACATTCGGCCAGATCGAGTTTCTGACAAGCTTCCCGCAAGCAATCATAAATAAAACCCGGCGAGAGCTTGATGAAGAAATCTCGCTCGAATCGGTGAATCAGGGACGTAACGCTCAGGCGGTCCTCAATGAGGTGTTTCACGACCGCATCTCGAATGCGATTGTCGTATTTGGACTTGGGAGGTACGATCTCATCGGGGTTGGTGCGGAATGTGGCGCAACACTGACAACTGGTCTCATATTCGCCATAGCGCACCTCGATAATTCGGATCCGCTTGTAGGCCATGGAAATGACATTCCGCGTCAAGCACTTCACCCTTTTCGCCAATTTACCACAATGTGGGCATTTGGCCTTTCGGGGACGACAATTGACGACAACCTTTTCAACCTTATCATGATCTGAGGCATCCATGCCTGCGTCCTTCTGCTTGAGGTAAGTGTGGTAACTCTCCCCAGGTTGTAAGGCGCAGGCACTTTTTCACAAATATCAACCACGTGTTGTGAACAAACTCTCACGGGAGTTCGGCGAAAAGTGTCAAATGAAATTCTTGGTAAGTAACCCTGAAAGTGACGATTTCAACGGCTGTTTGGTCTTGCAGCCTTCAGACACTAGTGGGATCTATTCGGAAATGCGGCTACCGATCGGAGTAGGTTGCTTTGCAATGCTGCTGATGGTCGCGTCCCCAATCATGCTCAAATGTATGGCTCTGCATTTGTCGGTCATCGCGTTGGCCTTTATCAAGGCATTGTGGCATGTGTGCAACTTCGGTGTCGTCGGATTGGAGATAAAGGGGGACCGCCTAACCGTCACTCGCCCGATTACCGCAATGGACGTGATTGTCGATATCGAGGAATTGACAGAACTTCGAGTCGTTGGGACAAAGAAGACAGAAGACAAGACACGCACAGTAAAGGCCGACCACGGAAACCTGACCGGCTGATATTTCGGTCGTATTCCGGCCCAATAGAGCATCAGGACGTAGAGATTCAACGCAGATTGCGGTCAAGCGTGACCTGAATCCGTTGCGCAGCTCGCGCTCGCGCGGACTTCGAAACAGACGCGAGTGAGAACGCACGCTTGGAAGATGTTTGCGGAACTGCCGGCATTTCCCACGGGCCGAATTCAGCCGGCATTGGGAGTGGCGAGTTGAGAGTCGCGTCCGGAGATGTTCTTCAGATATTTGGTCCC
>JAQGHT010000027.1 GCA_028291565.1 Planctomycetaceae bacterium
ATCGAACAATATGAATCGACGTTCGATGCGGTGTCAAACGTCATCGCCACATTGGTGCGTCAACGCTATCACAATGCGCCAGACACACAAACCGGCCCGCTTCAAGATCCGTCGACGACTCCCAAAGCCCGCGTCAGCTATTCCGCAATGTGGCCAGACGCTATTGCCCGTAATCAGGCGTCCGCAAATTATGGCACAAACGGCGGCACAGCATTGTCACGCCCTGGCACGATCCCGGAACGCAGCGGTCTCGTGCTAATTACTTCAACCGACTACGATTCAGCAGGAAATAACATCCAAACGACCGATCCCAGCTGCATGGTCACTCGCTTCGGCTACGATGATGTCGGTCGATCGAAATCACAAATTCTAAACTACATCAATGTCGGCTCATCTAGCAGTTCCTCATCTAGCAGTTCCTCATCTAGCTCCGGCCATGACTGCGGTCCGTCGGCCGATCAAAACGTAACGACGTCATGGACTTACAACGCGGACGGAAACGTCGCCACCGTGACCGTTCTCAATTCTTCCTCAGGAAACCAGACGACTCAATATGTCTACGGCACAACGCTGGTCGAATCCAGCATTGCCACAAGTACTATGAAACGTTTCAGAATTTATCCCGACTCAGTTGATGATGATGACGTTATTTCGTTCGGCTACAATCGTCAATCTCAAGTGGTCATCGTTACAGACCAGGCACTTACAGTTCATGAATACGACTACGATCTTCGTGGACGACAAATTCAGGACAGAGTGACTCGCGTGGGAACGGATGTAGATGACGAAATACTAAGAATCCAGACGACGTATGACGTGCGCGGATTAAAAGTGCATATTACTAGAGCGCTTTAAGCTTGGATATTCCGGAAAATGGTATAATGGAAGTGTCGGCAGAGTCGGCACTTACTCCATGGAGACGGATCATGAAAGCTTATTCGATCGAGACTCGAAAGGCGGTCATTCGGGCGGTTCAGGAAGGGAAGTTGACCCAGGAAGAAATTGCAGATCTGTTTGGCGTGTCCTCCCGTTGGGTGCGGATTGTTTACAGTCGGTGGGTATCGACCGGTCGGCTGGAACCACTGCCACATGCTGGAGGGTATCGTCCGAAGATCACCTTGGAAATTGCGGCGCGCCTGGGTGAGTATATCAAGCAACATCCTGACGCCTATTTGTTTGAGATTCGAAGGGATTTGGGGCTCTCGGTCACCCTTTCGGCAATCTGCCAAGCCTTGAAACGTTTGAATCTGCCCCGAAAGAAGAAGGTGATGTTTGCCTCCGAACGTGATCGTCCCGATGTTCAGGCGAAGCGTGTCAAATGGAAACACCGAACCTGCCAGATTGATGCGAATCGCCTGCATTTTGTCGATGAAACTGGTGTTTCGACTCGCATGTACCGGCCATATGGACGTGCCCCAAGTGGCGAGCGTGTTGTGGGAAGTGTTCCTGAGAATCATTATCAGTCCATCACATTAGTGGGGAGCATGAGCTTGGACGGCAGTATTCAGTCCTTCGTGTACCAAGGAGGAACAGACGTGCCCGCGATGACGACCTATGTCGAAACCATCCTGGCCCCTCACCTCGCTGCCGGTGATATTGTCGTGTGGGATAACTTACCGACCCACGACTCCGCGAAAGTCATTGAAGCCGTCGAACGCACAGGTGCCGAAGTCTGGTCATTGCCACCCTATTCACCAGATCTGTCTCCCATCGAAAAGCTGTGGTCAAAAGTGAAGTCGTTTCTCCGAGGAATAGGGCCCCGATCCAAAGATGCGTTGCTATCTGCTCTTGCTTCAGCACTTAAAACAGTTACTCCTTCAGACATTCGTAATTGGTTTATTAATGCTGGATACCGGAAGATGCATGCTTAAAGCGCTCTAGCTATGACGACGCAAATGCCGGCATGGGGGCAATTGTCAACGACTGCCAATTGATCTACAATGACTTCGGACAACTAGTCGCCGAATATCAGTCGCACGATGGTTCTGTTGACATGGACACTACACCGCAAGTTGTGTACGCCTACGACAACGGTTCCAGCAACACAATACGCCAAACGCAACTCATCTATCCCAACGGACGCAAATTGACCTATTCATATGGAGATGTGGATGGGATAGACGATGTCGCCAGCCGCGTGGTGAACCTGGTGGATGATGACGGGACAACCTGCCTGACAGCCTATTCCTATCTCGGCCAGAAGACATTTGTAATCACAGACTATACGGAGCCACAAACAAAATATACACTTATTGGTACAGCGGGAGGAGACGATCCAGATACGGGTGACATTTACCGTGGATTCGATCGCTTCGGTCAGATCAAGGACTCGTATTGGTACAACTATGGTACTAGCACGGATGCTGAACGTATTAAGTATGGTTACGATAGTATTGGCAACCCTGTTTACCGCAGCAATCTTGCGGCAAGCGCTGGCGGACACCATCTTGACCAATTCTATTGTTACGATCACATTCATCGACTTAAATCGATGGCTCAAGGAACGCTCAATGATTTAAATACTGGTCTTACCGGTATTACTTTTTGCCAATTATGGTCGCTAGACGAGACCGACAATTGGCTCGGATTCTGTCAAGATGACAACGGATTGGGAGTTTTTGACCTCACCCAACACCGCATTACCAATCTCGTTAATGAGATTTCTGATATTGTCACAATCGTAGGTTTGGATTGGGTTACACCTTCGTATAGTCGTGCAGGAAACATGACGATTCTGCCGGCTTCATTCGCACCTGGCGAGTCTTTCACCGTAAGATATGACGCTTGGAACCGCGTCGCCACAGTTGCAAGTGGCGCTACTATTATCGCTGGGTACACATATGACGGGGTGGCACGTCAAATCATGCAAAAGTCCTATATTGACGGAGTTCTCAGCAAGACCAACCAATTGTACTTTACGGAGTCGACCAGTTGGCAGCTCCTTGAAAAAAGAGTTGGGTCATTTCCAAGCTCAGCAGACCTAGATTGCCAATTTGTTTGGGGTATCCGATACGTTGATGATTTAGTCGCTCGTGATAGAGGCATAAATGCCGACTCCGTAACTCACGAACGATTATATTCACTCCAAGACTCAAATTGGAATACTACGACGTTGCTCAGCCAAAATGGTACTGTCGAAGAGCGTGTCTCATATACGGCCTATGGTATCGCTTCGTTTTACTCGGCCAGCTGGACTCCGATGAGCGATACCTTCGATTGGGAGTCACTTTATGCGGGCTATCGTTTTGATCTGGCGACGGGACTCTTCCATGTGAGACATCGTGTGTATCATCCGCTACTAGGTGTGTGGCTACAACGCGACCCGGTGTCACAAATGTCAGAATATTTGCAGCGACCGTCGGATTTGAACGAATTGCTGCATCATGCGAATTCATTTGATGCTCCAAATGATCGCAAGCGAGTCTTCGTACCATCGTTATACGCCTATGCCGACTCTACTCCGGAAAGGTTTACTGACCCACAAGGACTCGCAGCAGGCGAGGACAGTGGGCCCATAAATGCCGGCAATGTGAAGACTTATCCCAACTGCGGTCGTCCTACAGCGTTGAAAGACCTTCCACCTAAGTTTCCGGTATGTTTTCTTTTTGACGCAACATGGGAGTTTCGCACGGCAGATTGCTCGTGTTGGTCAACAAAGCTGACCACCACCCCCCTAGCGGCATTTCTTTATGCATTTCCGCAGATATCCTGCTGGACTCTGCCTTGTCTAGGACGGTGTAACAAGATCTGTACATATAAATGCGAAGAGGACTTTCAGGATTATGGGACTGCGCTTATCCCGTTTTGGAGATGGAATCTTCAGGGCTGCGAGTGTGAAGAACCTTGTAAATGTTGATCGAATGATAATCAGGTTGTTGTGATCTGAGAGTTATCGGGACTAATATGCGCAAACAAATTATACGAAACTCGACACTGTTCGCTGATTTGTTGAGTCTTTTTTTAATCGCAGGTACGATAGTGGGAATCGTACGAGTAGGTGTAATTGCTCTTAGGATTGCTTTGGCGCCAAGGCACGTAATTGCGGCCTTGGTTATCGGGACGATTGTCGTGCTGATTATGTTCCAAAATGGAGCAGGACGATTGAGAGTGCTGCTTCAGATCTGTCTAGCGTGTAGCGCATTCTTGATTACGCTGATTGTCTATATTGTTCTATGGGCCGGGATCCCTATTGAGTGGCTCTTTTGGAATTAAGCAACTATACGCGTTAGCTCGACTGTTGCCACCAAGAACATGAACGCGTGCGTCATGCAATTGGAGAATGAAGATGGGCAAATGGTTGTGAACCAATCTTCATTCAATTGCAAAAAAAGGACAAGACACGCATGGTAGAGTCCGACCAAGTCAGATCTGACCAGCTGATATTTCTGTCGTATTCCGGCCCAATAGAGCATCAGGACGTAGAGATTCAACGAGAAAAGACAAGACAAGCATAACAAATCTGTGTTTGAGCGAGAGTTTCGGTGCCCTTACGGGATCAGAGTATTAGCCGTACGCTCAGTGAAGTGGTAAATTCATCACAAATCGCTGTCAAGAATGACACGATTCGGCTGCGGAACGTCGGCCGGCGCGAACGTCTAGACCGACGTGCAGAAGTACGCACGAAGAGAGGGCGAAGAATCGACAGTAGCGGTGGAAGAATTGACTATTCGCGAAAGTTATCCGGCGTTGGGAGCGGTGAGTTGAGATTCCCGCCCCGAGATGTTCTCCAGGTACTTGGTGCCTCGCTGGCTGGCGACTTCGTTCAGGCGGGATGTACCACCAAAATAATTGCCGATCTTCTTCCTTGATCCTACTAACTTCTCGAGAGTCGACTTCCAGCTTTCGGAGTCGATCTGCAATCGTGTCAAGATGTCAGGAACATCATCAGACACGGTAAGCTTGCCGGGCCGAATCAGTCGACTCGACCAGTCCAGCAGTTGGAGATATCCGGTCAAGGAAATGCCGTGCAAGATTCCGGCCAGTCCATTGCCCTGAGGGTCTCGACGATCCTGGATCGGGAATAGCCAATGCCCTTTCGCGATGTTGGAACGTGACGCATACGGTGAGCCGCCAAGCAGTGTCTCCAACTTGCCCTGGGCCGAACAATGTCCAATTCGGGACACTTTTCGCCGATCCCCCGTGAATTCAGGTCATTTTGGACGGAAATTTAGCCACGGATCGACACGGATCGACACGGATGAAACACGGATTGGAGATCAGAAGGGTCGAGGATTTTCAAAGCACAAATCAGAATTCTCAGAGCGGTCCGATTCGCTGATAAACCTTGTCTGTCTTCCATTTTTTTAATCCGTGTTTCATCTGTGTAAATCTGTGGCTAAACACTTCTTCTTCTGTCTTTTGCAAAAGTAGACTGCCACACTACGCCGCCAAGGACTGGCAACGTAATTACTATCGTATTCGAGATTGCGAGGTTTTCACCGAGCCTAAGCCTGACTGAAGCCATTTTGTAGCGACAAATTGATGCGAATTCCTTGAGAAATCTGAAACATCTGGGCTTTTAGAATGTCCCGAACGGTTCACAAGGACTCAAAAACATTCCGCAGATACTTTTGAAACACAGAGGTACAGAGGACACAGAGGTTTTCAAGCGAGATCTCTCTGTGACCTCTGCGCCTCTGTGTTTCAAAATCCCTGTCTGAAAATGGTTCCGACAGTAATTCATTTGCCGATCCCAACCATTGTTGTGGCCTGAAAAATCAGCCCTCAGACGCTAAATAACCTTGCACAATTCTGGGACACTGTATCAACGTGATTTCCAACCGCCGTTTCCCGCTCGGCACTGCTTGACGAGTGAGTACACTCGCAAAGCAGTGGCACGACAAAGCGCGCGCCCCGGAATCAATCAAGGCTATTTAGCCTTGATTGTAACGCCGTGCGCGATTGGGGCGGTTTGCTCTGTTCCTGGTCCGATGCCCAAGATTTGGCAACCTTGGCTACGTGAAATTCGCATACGGAAATCCCTCACGGCGTTTCCCCGATTGGTTTGATGCATCGAACAGCGTGACTATTGAACTAGGCCGAAGAACGAAGCCGAAATTTCATTTGTGATCCGGTGCCACCGAATTCCACAGTTCATCCAGCAACTTCAGCATCTCTGGATCGTGCTTCGCCAGTTCGTCTCGCGTAAACGGGTAGAAGTCGTTCGTGGAATACAAGGCTTCACTAGTCTCGGCGAAGTATTCCATGGGATTCACCAGCGCATAAGCGCGGGTTTTCTTGGATTTGCCGTCGCCAAATCGTTGCTCGACGTCATTGTACAGTCCGCCGGCCTTGGCTTTTTCGTAGGCAGCCTTGACGAGTGCGTTGTCGAAGCCCAGGACTTGATCGTGAAAAGCGTGTGACAGTTCGTGCAATGCGAAGTTGGGCATACGCTTGGTTTCACGCTCGAAAATGCGGACGTTGGTAAATTCAACCCCTTTGACCATCTCGGGATTTCGCTTGTTGTCCCGCAGCCAATCCGCGCCGGGATGGTATTCCGCCCGCGGCTGCACGTCCTTGTATTCGGGCGAAAACCACAACTTCACCTGCCGTAGTTTTGCGACGGCGGGAGCTGGTACGACCCGGACGATTTCTTCCAACTGAGGCTTCAAAAGCGCCAGAGCTTTGGCGGTGTCGGCTGCTTGATCTTTGAGCAATTGATCACTCACCAGGACCGTCCAGCCAGCGATTTGTCGTGTTTGATAGCCAGCGATTTTCGGTGTCTCTGCCGCAATGGAAAACGCCGTGGCAAGCAGCAGTAACAGCAAGGCGGAACATCGAACGGTAAACATGGTTTGGTCCATAA
>JAQGHT010000061.1 GCA_028291565.1 Planctomycetaceae bacterium
CAGGCAAACTGCTTCGACGCACTTTCTGGCGATTTAGTCCCGCCAACCTGTCAACAAATCTGGAGTCCGGTCGATTGGAATCTGTGTTCTGAATACTACACCACTGCCCAGAACAGGTCAAAGTGTAATTGGGGCTGCCCTGCCCGTCCGCGTTTGACTTACCGAAGGTGGAATGAAGTCCCAATATCCATTAAACCCCCGGCCTTTTCGCGACAGATCGCCGATAACTCGCCAGGCGTGACCGGCACACAACCATGGCGTTCCACTTGCACGCCGGCCGTCCTGTTTGCCAACTGTGCCGCTGCGAACCATTCCACCCCAACGGCGCGAGCGCAACCCAGCGTAGCCAAGAATTGGTCGCCGGCTCCGGTGACGTCGTGAACGGCCTTGGATTGTGTGGGGATGTGGGCGCCTGAATAAGCATCGTGGGGAGCATCGTAGCAGCACAATTCGCAGCCCTCTTCGTCCAGCTTGACGACGACGGCGTCGCTGCCGAGACGAATTTGAATTTGTCGCGCGCTGTACCCGGCCGCCTCTTGACGATTGGGGACGACGCAGCTGACGCCCTTGTATTTTTCGAACCAGCCCGAGACTTTCGGCGGATCGACGATCACTTTTTGAAACACGGACTGCAGTTGCAGAACGATCGTTTCGCCGCAGACTCCCTTGCCGTAGTCACTGACCAAAATGATGTCCGGATTGCAGTCTAGAGCCCCGTGAATGATTTCGCAGAGACTGGCTTCAGTGACGCGATTCAATGGCTCGGTACTCTCGTGATCCATCCGGCCCAATTGCTGACGATGCCGGCCGCTGGCAATGCCGCAGATTCGTTCCTTGGTCGTGGTCGGCCTGGTCGAGTCAACGGTCGCCACCAGGCTGACTCCCGCAAGTTCCGCGAGTGTCCGCACGGTGGTGCCATTGCGATCCGCGCCGGTGACGCCGACCAGACTCACGTTCGCACCAAGTGCCGCGCACATTGCAGCGACAGCAGCCGCTCCACCCAGGCGGTATTCCGTGGTCGGATTCAGTAGAATCGGAATGGGCGCTTCCGGACTGATTCGCGACGCATTGCCGACGTGGTAAACGTCCAGAATGAGATCGCCAAGCACAAGGACTTTGACGTTGTGAAATCGTTCTAACAGGGCAGGCAGGTCAATCAGCCGTTGTGTGTTTCGATCTGACTCGATTAAATTCATCTTGCTGACTCCTGAGAATCGCTCGTTTGGCCGGGAAGGGAATCAAATGTCACGTTGGAACGTGCTTGTTGCCGTCGCTTTGTGTTGTTCCGTGTCGGTGGCTGCCGATCAACTCGCTGAGAAATGGCAGAAGCGTGTCGTGACGCTTGAAGAGTCATACGCCGCCGCTGCGACCAGAGCGGACAACGCAAAGTTCTTCGCACTCCAAAAGGCAAACAATGATCGAATCAAGGGTTTGCGAGCAGCCATGAGCGACGCCACGAAACTGGGTGATTTTGAAGCAGCAACACTCTTAAAAGAACAGGCTACGAAGGCTGAGAAGGAAGGAGTCGGACGCGCCAAGCCGAAAAACATCATTAAGTTTGCCGGTCATGAGTACGCGATCATTGAGGACAAGGTCACTTGGCATGTGGCGAAACGGCGGTGTGAAGAGATGGGCGGGCATTTGGCGATGCTTAAGACGCCGGATCAAGTTGCATTTGGTTTTGATTTGTACAAAAAATTTGGCGACCTCATTTGGCTTGGTGCGACAGACGAAGAACTCGAAGGCGATTGGAAGTGGGTAGACGGGTCGCGGGTTGAAAAGCTCATGTTCACGGACCGCAAGGGCGATTCCAATCATCTGATTTTTAATGACGGCAGACTGTTGGACGGAAATGCTGGTGCAAGATGTGCCTTCCTTTGCGAGTGGGACAAATAGATCTGGACGTTCGATTCACCTGGGCATTCGGTACTGAAATCACGTGCTCTGAAAGCATGTAACAATCCGGATCTGTGTAACGTTGTCAGGGACTGAAACTTTGGAGAACTTATCCGCCGGAGTGCGCCGTGAGGACCCGGCAACCATAGGCTTTGCAGCGAAAACCGCTCAGAGCAATTGTTAATGGCGCAACTTCAAAACTTGCGTTTCGGGCTTCTATGTTTCGTTGAGTAAACCCATCAGAAGCAAAACGCGGGATGACTTCCTAAATCGAACTGCGGAACCCGATTTGTCTCGGCCGCAAACTGACACAGTGCCAGCGTGGCCCCTTCGCACGTGTGTTGGAATGCATCGTCGCAGTACATCCTGGCGCCTGGAACCATGCGGCCGGCCAGATGCCGGAACGTTTTCAGGGTGGATTCATAGAGATCCACGTCGCAGTGCACCATGGCGATCGGCTGATTGCCAGTGACATCGGAGTCAGGAAAATAGCCCTTCACCAGCGTAACATTGGGCAGGTCCGACAACGCTTGTTGGACGTCTTTGAACGAAGTGTTACCGAAGTCCCCTTTCTTGTGCGCATTATCGAGCGGCCCTTCTTGCGGCATGCCTTCGAACGTGTCGAATCCAAAGAACGTCCGCTCCGGATGGGTTTGGGCGAGATATCGCAACGAGCCCCCTTTCCAGACGCCAACTTCGATAATCAGTCCTGCTGGAGCCTCGGAAATAAACCGGCTCATATTTTGCAGTCGACCATCCGCAGTGGAGTGTTCAATGTCCATCTGTTTGTTCCTTTGAATTCGAGTTGGCGGGAATCTGTTTTCGTTTTGCTCGGACGATTGCAATGAATAGTTACCCCGAAGGGGTTTTGTCCCATAGCCCAGGGTTGCCGCGCCGAGCGGCTACCCTGGGTTTGATCGAATGGAATTGCATTCTACCCCAACGGGGTTGCGTCATTTTCAACACCGAGGGATTCTGACACAACCCCCTTCGGGGTAGAGGCGTTTTTGTATACTCTAGCCCCAGGGTAGCCGCTCGGCGCGGCAACCCTTGGCTATGGGACGTATCCCCGTTGGGGAATAAACTCGGATGCACGCCTTCCGTAACAAAAGTCGGAAGACGCGTTTCACCTGTCAACCTCGAGTTTTCGCCTGCCTTGCGTCGCGGGAGCCGCTCGCAATTGTCAGAATTGCTTGCTTCTCTTAAAATTCTGTTGTCGCTCATCGTCGGTTTGAATTTCGTCAGAGAAGGGGTATTACGTGTCGAAATCGCTCTGTCTCGCCATCCTCGGATTGTTCGCCATCACGGGATTCGCCGCCGATCAACTCGCTGAAAAGTGGCAGAAGCGGATCGCCGATGCCGAGGCCAATTACGCCGCCGCGATCACTAAGGCTGACAATGCACGGTTTTTCGCTGCCCAGAAGGCGAATGGGGATCGCCTGAAAGTTCTCAAGGCGGCCCTCGTGGACGCGACCAAAGCCGGTGACTTCGACGCAGCTGCAGCCCTGAAAGAAAAGGTCTCCATTGCCGAGAAAGATGGCGTCGGAAGGTCGAAGCCGAAAAACGTCGTCAAGTTCGGCGGTCATGATTACGCCCTCATTGAGGATAAAGTCACTTGGCATGTGGCAAAAAAACGGTGTGAGGAAATGGGCGGACATTTGGCAATCATCAACAGCGACGCAGAGTCGGAAGCGATTCGTCAATTGTGCGGCAACACTGCGGCTTGGATTGGCGCGACTGACGAGGAACATGAGGGCGTCTGGAAATGGGTTGACGGGACATCGATTCCGAAAGACGTGGTTGCAACATGGTCAATCAACAATCGGGACGAGAACGAACATGCGGTCGCGTTTTGGCCACCTGAAGGCAAGTTTCTGGATGGTGTCGATTCCATTCGCTATGCCTTCATCTGCGAATGGGAATAGGCTCAAACCCCGCTCTGCGCATTACCACAGCTGCCGCCGGGTTGTCTTCGAAAAAGGTTCCCCAGCATCGCACACGCGGATCAGCAAGCATCGACTCTGCGGCCGTTGCAATGCCTCGCCCGCGGTATTCATCCAGCACGGTGCCATTCCCGATCTCCAGGCTGCCGTCAGTATGCTTCGTCACCGACATGGTGCCAATTCGGATGCCATCGAGCCAAATAATGCGAAAGTCCACGTGAGGCTTGTCCGCCAACCCCGCGAACCATTCCGCCTGCTCGGCTGGGGAAACTTCGCGATTGTCAACGAATGAATTCCGGTTTTCGTTGCGCATGATCCGTGCGAATTCGATGTCGTCTTGCGTTATTCCTCTGAGTTCCAAGCCAATCATTTCACAACTCTCAGTTTGAGTTTGATCGAATCGCCGATCAGTTGCTGCTCAATTTCTTCGAGTTTGATCGGGTGCATTTCGCTTGCCGTGCCGCGCATGATCAAGTGTCGGCCGCATCGAAATCGGGGTGTCGGTTCGAAGAACCGAAAGGTCCATTCGGTGAATTGCGTCAGGTGATAGGGATTGCCAATCTCGTAATCGCGATGTGGAACCTCAATATTCCAGACAGCACCTGGCTTGCTGACTCGCCACATATCCAGCACCAGCGGCAGAAATGGCGCCATGTGCTCCAGGGCGTGGCACGAGAAGATTTCATCAACAGAGTTTTCGCCGAATCGCTCCGTCAGCGAGTCCCTTGGCAAGTCCATCACCAAATCGACTTTGCAGTCCGGGTTCACATCAATGTTGATGAAGTCGCCAAGTCTCTCCCCGCCGCAACCAATGTTAAGTTTCATGCGGCTGCGTCCATTTCTTTTGTGGCCTTGAACTCGTGAATCAACTCGCAAATTCGCGAAACATCGTGTGCCTTGAGGCCTGCATGAATCGGCAGGCTGAGGATCTTTTGCCATTCGGCCTCGGCTACTGGAAGGCTTGTCGTCCCGCGAAAAGCCGTGTGTAAATGCAGCGGGCGATAGTGCACCCCGGTGACGATGCCTTGTGACCCAAGGTAATCCGCAAGCTCGTTTCGCCGGTCTGATTTGATTACAAAAAGGTGCCAGGACGATCGATCGTAATGCTCGGGGGTGCCCACAACGGGAACGTCTCGGAGTTCGCGCAAATACTGATAGGCGATCGACCGACGAGCGGCCTGGAGTTCACCCATGCGACCAATTTGCACCGAGAGAATGGCCGCCGTGATGTCATTCATTTGTCCCTTGATACCGGGCTCGGAAACATCATAGTCCCAGGTGTAGTGCTTTCCGGAAGAGCGGTCCCATGTCGACCTGGTGATGCCGTGCCAGCACAGCGTTTTGCCTCTTGCCTGGTCGAAGTCGGAATCAGTTGTCACCATTCCACCATCACCGCACCCGAGATTCTTGACGGCCTGAAACGACCAGCAGCATAGCTTGCCGGCCGCGTCAAATGACGATCCGGCTGCGTGCGCGCAGTCATAGATGATCGGAATGCCCTGGAACGAGTCTCCTAAATCGAACGGCTGACCCGCATAGAGGACCACAATGATTGCCTTGAGTCTTGGAAGCAATTTTCCCTCGAGGGAATCAATATCAATGAGAAGAGTGTCGGGGTACACATCGCAGAAGATCGGCGTAGCCCCACATGCCATGACCGCTTCGGCCGTTGCGGCAAAAGTCACTGTCGGGACAATGACACTATCGCCTGGTCCAACACCACGTAACCGGAGAGCGATTTGCAAGGCGGACGTGCAAGAATTCGTGGCGATCCCATGGCGCGCACCAACTGAGAAGGCCCACGAACGCTCCACGCCTTCGCATCGCGGTCCATAACCGATCCATCCGGAATCGAATACTTCCTTGATGGCTGCGAGCTCGGCCGCTCCAAGTGTTGGCCTGAATAATTCAGTTCGCTTCATTGCTGCGGTACTCCATTAAACGGAACGGTGAACTCTTCGCAGTGCGGTGGACCGCCCCATTTGCGGCGATAATAGACCGTGTTCTCATCATATTTAGCGTCCAATACCGCACGATCCGCAGGCAACATGCGGTGCTTCGTAGCCGATGGGCCGTTGTTCCTGAATCCGCCGCTCCGGGGACAAACGACATTTATGGCGTGAAGACTGGCTCGGTAAAACCAATCGCAATCTTCGTAATACGCTGGCCAAAACTGCGGATCAAATGAACCCACTTTTTGCCAAGTGTCGGGGCGAATCAGAATCGCCGTCCCCTTCGATGAGCCGTCGCCAACAATGACGTCACCTTCGGCCGAGATCATTGCCCGCAATAAATCAGGCGCAATCTGGATGTCGTCATTCAACTGAATCAGATGGGACGGCGACGCGGCTGGATACAAGAAGTTGAAACTGCCACCAGCCCCAAGATTGTGCGTCGGCGTGAAGACCTGGACTCGGCGCGAGGGGTGCCCGAGGAACTTTCCGCCGCTATTGTCGATGATGTAAATACGCTTTGGCAGCCAGTCGCTCTGCAGCACGGACTCAATGCACTTATGGAGAAGGTCGAAACACACGTAAGTTGGAATGCCCACATAGAATTCAATGGGGGCGTCGGGCAACAGGTCTGATGGATGATCGGCCGTGTCGAAAGGTGATCGCATTGGCACAAGGGCAATCGGCATTTTGTCGTAACGCAGCCATGGTCCCCGAAGTGTGCCGTCTTCATGCTGAACCAAGTGGCACGTCATGTCACCGCTATCGGCGTAGAACGTCAATTGATCTCCGTCAGGCGACGTCGTGATTCGCCAAGTGCGCTCCATGCAGCCGGATCCATATCCAATTGTTCCGTCAATCTTGAGTTCGAGAGCGCGTTCGTCAAACCCCAGGCGGCGATACAAATAAAAGCCGGGAACGTCCTCAATATCGATGTTTTTCATTTTTCGATTGTGTCCTGTACCTTACGCAGAAGTGTTCTGAAGAATTAGTTCGATTGGCATTCGCTCGTGGTTCAACCAGTGTCCCCGCCAAATTGAATCGTTACGCAGCGTCAGCCAACACGAGTCACCCCCGTTGTCGCTGAACAAGCCGAGCGACTGTCCACTCGGTGTATCAACAAGCCGCCATGTTCGCTCGCATTGGCCTGCGCCTTTACCGATGCGGCCGGTTGGCAACAGTTCGAGCGGCCGTTCGTCAAACCCGACACGTCGATACAGATAAACCCCCGGGATTTCGTTCTGTCCGATAGGTCGGTCGGCTATTTCGTTATCCAGGTCGTCCCACGTCATCGTTACGGGCTGTGGTGGCATCCAGCCGGGTTCGCGTACCAACTCGATCGACATTCGCTCATGAATTAACCACTGGCCACGAAGAGTGCCG
>JAQGHT010000082.1 GCA_028291565.1 Planctomycetaceae bacterium
TGACCGTTTTAGACATTTCTTCTCTCCAAAAACTGTGTAACGGCCCGACGAGACGCAGTCTGGCAGGCACCTATCCGCTCCGCAATATCAGAAGGTGTGGATTCAGTGGCGACCGACACCAGTTGGCACAGAATCGACACGGCCCAAGCAACAGATGGCCGGATAGGTATGGACCGAAGAGTGTTCAGGCAAGACGGGCGGCGAGCTGAATTGCTAACCTTGAACGACTACCGAAGCGTGCTGAAGTACCACATCAGAATTTGTAATCGATCCAGGTTGTAAAAAAATCGATGGGCTGGCTCGGTAGGGTGTTGTCCTTCAAGAACTGGCCTGGGAAAAAATGGACGTAACTTGCAACAAACGACAGATGCCTTGTTGCACTCCAGATGAGAGTCACCGACGGAGAATTTCCAACAAACCGGGCGTCGCTTCCTCCGGCTGGACGTAGCAGCGAGCCCGAAAGTCGATAAGCCCCATCGTTCAGGCTCTCTCTCCAGAAGAAATCCCAGTCAGTCGTGACGGTTACCTGCTCCCCGAAATGCAGGTCAAGGACCGGATGCAAGTCAATCATATTTGACGGGCCGACTGGATTGGCGAGGTTGAAATACACCCCAGACGGAAAGAGTGGATTGAATGTCTGTAGGTTTCGGGAATTCGGGTTATTGTCGCCGCTAGCGATGTCGGCCCGAATTCCGAATCGAGGCTTGAGCGGAGTGTCATAGAAGTTGTAGCGCACCGCGTGGGCGGCGCTCCAGGCGTTGATGTTCCCCGCACCGAAGGTACCGAATTGCCAGATATATTCCAGGTTGTATTCCCATGGCACAGGGTTACCCCACAGACGTGTCCCCAGGGAATGCCGAAGTTCATATCCGGAACCCTGATTGTAGACAGCGTCGCGATTCTCAAAGCCGAGGTAATACAGATCGACGTTGCCTTCAGGGAGAATCGGGGCCGGCCGGGTCGCATAGATTCCCCAGAACGATTTGTCTGGATTCGGATCGTCGTCAAAAACTCCAACGCGATTGCGGACGGGCTTTGACCACCATCCATCGACGGAGGTCTCACCGGAACGGATGAGAATCTTGGCACCGTCGAATGAGCGCCGGAGATTGGGCCCTTCGCGAACATCAATGAGCCGGCCAGACCCGTACGTCATTTCCTGCCGACCCACTCGAACCGTAATAGAATCGTTTTCGCCTTCAAGAGGAGCGATGAAATCTGCGAAGGTCTGGTGCAAATCAAACGCATCGCGGTCAACATCCGGGTGCGGACCGCCAATTCGCCCGTCTTCGAGGCCCGTCATCAACTGGCCAAAGTATCGAAAGTGGGGTCCGATGTGCAAATCGCCGTGCAAGAGATAACGCTGCAGTAGATATCCATTGTTGCCCTTCGAACTGGCGGGTGCGTCACCGAAGTCTTCGTCGTGATAGAACTCGTAGCGTTCGCGTGCTTCACCACCGATCGAAAGGTAAGTATTGTCGCAATTTCCTATCGGAATATATTTGATCGCATCCCATTGGTCGGTTTGTTGGAAAACGTCATTCAGGTAGCTGTAGTCTTCGTCGTAACGCAGGACTTTATAATGTGGCGGGTTCTCCGCCGGCCCTTGAGCGAGAAGTGATAACTGTCCAGCGAAACTGGTGAGGCCTAGCGCCAGCAAGCCAATGATTCTGTTGGTCAAACTGATCATTTGTGGGAGTGACTTAAGACTTGCACACAAACCAGGACGGAAGTGGACACTCGCCGCTCGAGCACACGTATTTCCGTCTTATCGGCACATAAGAAAGGATTCTTCCCTCAGATATAGTCGATGACGTCTCGATGGCTATCCAAACCACCTGGTTTACACAATCGGAGCAGTTCCTATTTTCCCGAAACGTAAGTTGCTGAGGAAATCAACTCTTCGGCTGGGAGTTCTCGGTCTGGCTGGCGTCCCTGAGCACGTAGACGAACCACTTGTAGAGAGACTCCTACCAGGAATGCGACGAACAAAAAGCCGGTTGCAGCCTGCAGAAGCGGTGCGTCGGGACTGGCGGCCAGCGGCGAGCCCACCGGCAACCGTGTTGCCGTCTCGGTGAGGGCCGGAATCAGATGGAAGAAAAACGTTGTGGAGTAGCTGACAACTTCGACAAACCGTGACGCGCTGCCGAAGATCTTGGTTTTTCCTGCACATCCCGCGATTGCGAGTACAACGAGCGTGATGATGCCCAACACATGGGCTATTCCGAACGCACCGTGGCGAAAGATCCCGAAGCCCGTCACGCATGTGATGACGGTTGTGGTGATATAGATTCTTCCGACCCAGTTCCCAGGAGAAATTACTCCGTCTCGAACGAGTGCAATGAAACCGGCAACTACGGCGATCAAACTGATAGCCGTGTGAAATATGCCGAGTGGCGTCAACCCGAGCATTAGAACCTCCTGATTGAGTTGCTAATCCTGACTGATGACGATGATCGAGCCAATTCTCTCTCTACTAAGCGTGCCGGGTGGACATGGGAGGCCAATTTGTCTTCCGCCCTTCCAACGAGCCCGAGATTGGCGGAAACTTGAGTGAGATATAGAATGTCGGGCTATGAACGAAGGCCACACCACCTCTGTTGTCCAAAAATATCTCGATGAGTTGGCAGGTTTGCATGGAGAGATGGCTGCCGAACCCATCGTGCAGTCATTACTGGGCAAGTCGGTAAACCGCCTGCATTTACTTTGCAGCACACTGTTGTATCGCAACTATCCCCGCCTGTTGCGGCCCCCGTTGAACTTGGAGCCTGAGGAATTGCTCGGCGCGGTGGTGGAACGCCTGATTAAAGCCCTGCGTGAAGTTCGTCCGACAACGGTACGCCGGTTCTTTGCGCTGGCCAATCAGCACATCCGTTGGGAGCTCAATGACCTGGTCCGCCGCTTAGATGAGCAGGCCTCTCAGGTACAATTGCTGGAATCATTGCTCAAAGCTCCACCTGAGAGCAGCGGATCGCCATTGAGCGCGAACGTGCGTCGGATCATTGAAACGATCGAAAACCTGCCTGACGAGGAGTGTGAAGCGTTCAATCTAGTTCGCATTCAGGGAATGACGCAAACTGAAGCCGCGACGTTACTTGGCGTGTCCGCAAAGACAATTCAGCGACGTCTGAACCGGAGCCTGGTCTTGTTGACAAGTCAGTTGGGCGACCTTCATCCGCAACGGGCAATCACCGACCCGTGAGATTGGAACGTCTGATCCTGGAGCTGCTCAGAGCCGTAGCCAGGTCAAGCGGAGGAGACTCTTTGATGTCGGACGAACAGCGCATCCAAAAATTGGTTGAAGAGATCTTAAATTCGAATCGCACTGAGGAGGAAGTGTGCGCTGACGATCCCGAGCTGTTGCGGGATGTCCGGGAACGATTTCAGCAATGTCGGAGCCTCCAGGCGGAAATTGACGCCATATTTCCGACTTCCGGCGCGCTGCCGCCTGGCGCTGTCGGCGGATCTCGACAACCGGCCGCCGAGCTGCCACAAATCCCGGGTTACGAAGTCGAAGCGGAGGTGGGCCACGGCGGGATGGGGGTGGTTTATAAAGCGAGGCATCTGAAGCTGGATCGTCTCGTCGCAATCAAAATGCTATTGGCCGGTGCCTACGCGAGCCCATCGGAAATTGAACAGTTCCTGCGTGAAGCCCGGGCGATCGCCAATCTTTGTCACACTAATATTGTGCAAGTGTTTGACGTGGGCGAATTCGAAGGTCGTCCCTACTTCACCATGGAGCTACTGGAAAGCGGCAACCTGGCGCAAAAGTCGGCAGGTGCGCCACAACCGGCCCCCGCCGCCGCAACACTCGTGGCGGTCTTGGCCCAAGCTGTCCAGTTCGCGCACCAACATGGCATTGTTCATCGCGATCTGAAACCGGCAAACATTTTGCTCAGTGAAGACGGTACGCCCAAGATCTCCGATTTCGGACTGGCACGGCAAGTTGCGGCGGATGCCGACCTGACGTTGACGGGGATGCTGATCGGGACACCCAGTTACATGGCTCCCGAGCAATCCCGCGGCAGTTCTGATGCGGTCGCACCTGCGGTCGATATCTATGCGCTGGGCGCATTGCTGTATGAGATGCTGACCGGCCGACCGCCATTTCGCGCAGACTCGGCCGCAGAAACAGCGCGGCAAGTCATTGAGGAGGAGCCTGCACCGCCGTCGCGCCTGAATGCCAAGGTGCCGCTCGACCTCGAAACGATTTGCCTGAAATGTCTGCAGAAGGATCCGCAACGACGTTACACCACAGCAGTGGCGTTGGCAGAGGATCTACAGCGATTCTTGGATGGCCAGCCCATTCTGGCCAGACCCGTTGGGCGAGTGGAACGTATCGTCCGCTGGATGCGTCGAAAGCCGACGGCAACTGCTTTGATCATCACGGCACTATTGCTGATGGGTGTCGCACTGGGCGCCAGCGTGCGCGAGTGGCGATTTCGGACATTGCAGCAGACGGAACTGGAGAGGTGGTCAGATCGATTGGCCTTCGCTCTGCGGCTGCAACAAGAGGGCCGTTTCAGCGAAGCCCGCGCAATTCTGCACAAGGCCGATGTTGCTTCCGACATTTTACGGCTTCAAGTGGAGCGCGCTCGCGTCCACCTGGATTTGGTCGAAAGACTGGATGCCATCCGCCTAAGTCGTGGAAATTTCGTGCCAGGAGGCGGAATCGACTATGCACAGTCGAGCCGAGAGTACGAGGCAATATTTCGCCAAGCTGGCCTGGGTGCGTTTCCCGAGGATCCCGAAGGCGTCGCCGAACGTCTTTCGGCCTCACCGATTCGCAAGGCACTTATTGCCGCACTCGATGACTGGTCGACCTGCGCTGTCAAACAGGAGCGAGATTGGGTGCTCAGCGTGACGCGGCGAATGGATCCCGATCCGTGGCGCGACAAAGTCCGCGCCACGGACGCCTGGACCAAAATGGAACTCTTGCCTGATCTCGCCGCTACGGTAAACGTCGACGAGCAGCCGGTCAATCTCATGGCTTCGCTGGGAACCCGCTGGCGTCGTCTCGGTGGAGATCCTACAGCGTTCCTGCAGCGAGTGCAGCGGCGGCATCCCAGCGATTTCTGGGTCAATTTCGAGTTAGGCTATGCATTGGACCCCCGCGATCGAAAGGCCGCAATCGGATTTTTCCGGGCAGCCCTGGCAATTCGACCGAATGCAGCAGTCGTGCATTACAACCTCGGCGTCTACCTCGACCACGAGGGAGACCTCGACGATGCCATCCATCATTTTGAACAAGCCTTGGAAATTGACCCGAACCATGCTTGGGCCCACTACAAGCTTGGCAGTGTCTTGGTCAAAAAGGGTCAATTGAGCGGAGTCGTCGAACATCTCCAAAAGGCTCTTGCGCTAGATCCGCAAGATATTGACACGAGCAACCTGCTGCGGTCGACTCTGGTTTCTCAGGGGCATTTGGAAGAAGCACGCGTATTTTGGCGCCTATTACTCGACGCCAACCCGACGAAGCATGATGATTGGGACGGATACGCCGAGCTGTGCCTGTTCCTCGATCAGGAAGCAGAGTATCACTGGACGTGCCGCGAGTTGTTGAAACGATTCGGTGCGACGACCGACCCTTATATTTGCGATCGGACCGGACGTGCCTGTCTGCTCTCGCCCGCTTCGGAGCACAATTTGCGCGATGCCGCCGCGCTGATCGATCGGGCATTGACCACCGACAAATCGCAATATGAGGCGTGGGCGTATCGCTATTTTCAGTTCGCCAAAGCCCTCGCGGAATACCGCGAACACCGGTTCGACAGTGCAATTACTATACTGCAAAGTGACGTCTCGATCATCCTTGGGCCTTCACCCAAATTGGTAATGGCCATGGCTCAGTATCGCCTCGGAAAACACGATGAGGCCCGGCGAACTTTCGCCCGCGCCGTTTGCAATTTCGATTGGCGAGCTGTGAAATGCAATAATCGCGAAGTCTGGCTGTATCACTTGCTGAGGCGAGAGGCTGAACGCCTGATGCTGCCGAGTCTGCAGGCATTCCTGAATGGGACGCATCAACCAGTGGATAATGACGAGCGTCTCGCTCTGCTCGGAGCCTGTGCTTTCAAGAACCTGACCCGCGCGCAAGCTGGCCTCTATGTCGATGCGTTGACTGCCGATCCGGGCATGGCAAACGATGTTGACAGCCAGCAGAGGTACAAAGCGGCATGCATCGCGGCTCTGGTCGGATGCGGCCGGGGCAAGGATGCGGCAAGTCTTTCACAAAACGAACGCTCGCGGTGGCGCCACCAGTCGCGCGAATGGCTGCGGGATGACCTTTCCTCATGGCGCAATAAGTTAGAAAGCAATCCCGGAATTAAAGCCCAGGTACAGACGACTCTTACCGGGTGGCAGGGCGACGCAGACTTGGCCGGCTTGCGAGAGACAGGGGAGTTAGTCGCCCTCCCAGAGGTTGAACGCCAGGAATGTCGCAGGCTCTGGAGTGACGTGACCGAACTGCTCAAGAAAGCGCAGCAAGTCGAAACGACTCCTAGCACGGACCGTCAGAAATAGGTGCAAATTAACAGAAGCGTTTGGTAACGAAAGTTTAAAAACTTTGCGCCGAGCAATTTTCAGGACAAAAAGTCATGGGATCGATCACAAAGAAAGATGGAACAGAAATCTACTTCAAGGATTGGGGCAGCGGCCAGCCAATCGTTTTCTCACGAAGTGAATGCGGCATTACCGCTTTACATTGTCTCCCGCAGGTAGCGATGCGTGAAGGTCACGCACATCGCACCGTCACCGACGGCCGAGGCCAGTCGCTTGACTGAACCATGTCGAACGTCGCCGGCGGCAAACGATCCAGGTACACTTGTTTCCAGGAAATAAGGCATACGGGAGAGTGGCCAGCATTCCGGAGCTTTGCCATCATTGAGCAGATCAGGCCCCGTGATCAGGTATCCTTGATCGTCTCGGATGATCGGTGTGTCCTTCGCCCATTCGGTGTTCGGCTTCCCGCCAATGCACACGAATAGCTTACGGGTATCGACTGTCTGCTGGCTTTCATCTCGGTTGTCCTGCAACGTGATCTGCCGGAGGCAATCCTCGCCGATCAGTGACTGCACCGAGGCGTTGACCTGAATTTCCACGTTAGAAAGACTCGCCAGACGTTCCGAAAGATACTTCGACATCGATGCCTTCGGGCCATGACCGCGCACGAGCATGGTGACGCGTTTCGCATATTTCGCAAAATGAACAACTGCCTGACCGGCGGAATTGCCTCCTCCGACTACGAACACATGCTCGCCTTTGCACATTTGCGCTTCGCTCGCACCCGCTCCGTAGTACAGGCCTTTTCTCAAGAAGCGATCCTCCTCGGCAAGATCAAGCTTCGCGTACTCCACGCCTGTTGCACAAATGTTGGCTCTCGCCACCATCTGAGTACCGTCCGCCATCACTGCTCGAATACGGTTGTTGACAAACTCTGCCTTGATGCCCTCGCGCAGGAGCAGGATATCGACGCCAAACTTGACGGCTTGCTGCCTGGCTCGTTCAGCAAGCTCGGCTCCGCTGATCCCTTCTGGATAGCCCATGTAGTTTTCGATCAATGAACTAGTGCCTGCTTGCCCCCCTATCGCAGAGCGTTCAATGAGTACGGTCTGGATTCCTTCAGATGCCGCATACACGGCTGCACTCAATCCGGCAGGCCCGGCTCCGTAGATCGATAGTTCATATTCCTTCAGTCGAGGCTGTGTAATCCATCCGAGTTTATGGGCCAATTCGCGGACCGACGGCTCGAAGAGCCGTTCACCGTCCGGAAGCACCACGACCGGCATTCGAATCTCGTCGAGTACTGGTAATCCAAGCTCACGCTGGCAGTCGGCATTGGATTGAAGTTCGATCCAATCGAAATCGACAACGCTTCGCCTCAGAAAATCACGGATTTCATAGGCGAGCGCAGAGTTTTCGCGTCCGAACAACCGCACATGGCGATCTGCATGACTTGTTGATGCCTCATTTTTCATTGCCAGCCCTCTCTTGTTCGATGTTCGCCCGTTCAATCGCAGCGTGAACTCATCCAGCGGGGCGACATTCCTTCCTGATGATGTGTCATTTCGCAGATCCCAACACAGCCACGCCAGCGATAACCAGTCCGACACCGAGTAGCTTCCATCCAGTTATCGGGTCGACCGGAACGTCGAGTAGCCCGAAGTGATCGATCACCTTTGCCGTGACGATCTGCCCAGCGACAATCAACCCGAAAGTCGGAGCTATGCCGAGCCGTGGTGCCACGACAACCGCCGCCCACAGGTAGATGACACCGAGCAACCCGCCGCACCATGCCCACCAGGGCGTGACAGCCAGGCTCGCCCTGTCCGGCCAGGAGTATCGGCCGATCAGGCAGATGGCGAGGGCGGCAACCGTCCCCACTGCCAGCGAAATCAGCGTCGCCTGCATGGGCTTGCCGAGGTGGTACTTCAGCTTGCCGTTGAGAGCCACCTGGGTGGCCAGCGCCGCACCGGCGGCGAGGGCGAGGACGGGATAGATCGCGTTCATGGCGGTTGAGATTAACCTCATTGGGCGCACACGCCGCCATCGACCGGCAGCGTGTGGCCGGTGACGTAGCGGGCCTCGTCCGAGAGGAGCCACACCACCACGTCGGCGATGTCGTCCGGTTGGCCGATCCGTCCCATCGGCACGAATGCCGCATAACTGTGCGGGTCGCCTCCCGTTCCCTTGTGCAAAAGTGGCGTCTCGACCGGGCCGGGGCCGACCGCGTTGATCCGGACGTTCAGCTTCGCGTAATCGAGAGCCGCCGCCTTTGTCATACCCGTAACGGCGTGCTTGGTGGCGACGTAGAGCGACCAGTCGGCATAGCCGTTCAGCCCGAAGATCGACGATGTGTTGACGATGGCCCCGCCGCCCGTCTTGAGCATCTGCTCAATCTCGTACTTCATGCAGTAGAACACGCCCTTGATGTTCACGTCGAACAGGGCCGACGCCTTCTCGATGTCCTGCTCGTGAAGTGGGACTTGCTCGCCGTCCATGCCCGCGTTGTTGAACGCCAGGTCCAGCCGCCCGAACTCGCTGACCGCCCGTGCAACCAAAGCCTGCGCGTCGGCCGGCTTACTCACGTCAGTCTTTTGGAAGACGGCCTTACCGCCAGTCTTTCGGATCATTTCGGCAACTTCCTCACCCTTGTGGGCGTCCCGATTGCCAATGACCACAATGGCCCCGGCTTTCGCCATCGCCAGGGCCGTTGCCCTGCCAATGCCTGTTCCGCCTCCAGTCACCACAGTGACCTTGCCTGTCAGTTTCGCCATTTTGTTTCTCCATTGATGGATGTCGGTCACCGTCCGAATTGGGAGCGGTTACCCAGTCTCTGGCCGTGAATGCGGAGCCGCCGTCCCATTTCGAGTTGGTCCGGCTCCCACGCCTGAAGTGCTTCAATAACGTCGCCCTTGGCCATAGTCAAATGGTTTCTCAGAGCTGTGGCGTTCGCGGCCGCCTTGGCGGTACTCGCCGCCGTATGGGGCCGTGGAACGAATGCCGCGTCCCCGGTCAGGCAGACTCGCCCGAACGCCATCTTCGGCACGGCAAGATCGTGGATCGTCTGCACGAACGGCTCGCGTGTCCCTTCGACGAGCCTCCGAAAGGTGGGGGGCAGGATGCGACGGGCCTCTTCATACAGCCAATCCGTCATGGTGGTACTAACGAAGCCCTGCGGTACGGAAAACTCAAGCCTCCTGCCGTCCTTATCGGTCAGTACGCGGTCGAGCTCGGGCCCGGGGGCGGCATTGATGTACCACACCCAGTTAATTCGCCGCTGACCGGGGGTTACAACTCCGCCTAGTCCAGGAATCAAGTAGCATAGGATGTGCGTGTGCGATGCCTGGAAGAAGGTGAATCGTCCTGCGAACTCCCTGGCGAGTTCCGGGTGTTCAGCCTCTGGCACCACGCCCCGCCATGCGACGTACCCAGCGTACTCGGCGACGACCTGGGGCAGAAGTTGCTGCCTGACCAGTGAGCCGGGGCCGTCTGCCCCGATCAGTAAGTCGCATTCTTCGGTACGACCGCCATCGAAATGCGCGACGATTCGCTGACTGTCATCGAATCGTTGGAAATGCGTTTCGGTATGGTACTTGTCGTCCGGGAACTTTTCCCGCAGCTTGCGGTAGAGCATGTCCCACGACGTCATGTCCTGGGCCATCCGCCCATCCTCAGCCACAGTGCCGTCGTGATTCAAATAGCGGCGGTCCCGTACCGGCACGCTAATCTCGTTCGTCGTGCCAATACTATACCGGCGGAACAATTCCGTAACTTCGCTCTGGAGGACGATCCCGGCGCCCCGGTCGCGCATCAGGCCGGACGACTTCTCGAACACACTCACGCCGTAGCCGAGGTCACGCAAGGCAATGGCGCTAAACAGCCCGCCCAGCGAGCCGCCGATCACGACGACCTTGGGAGTCAACATGTCGGTTTTCCTCCTGCCGGGTCCAGGCGACAGGTGCCGCCTTCGGCGGTATCAAGCGGCTCAGATGCCTGCTCGAACGCGGCCAGAAAATCAGTCACGTTCCGCGCGCCGGACATCGCGACCTTGCCGTTGATGACGAAGAATGGCACGCCCGACACGCCGAGCCGACGGGCGTCAAGCTCTTCTTCGTGGATGTCTCCCTTGCTGTTCAGCAACGACTCTGCTCGGATGCGGTCTAGTCCAGCTTTCGCGACAATGTCAAGTAGGATGGCTCGGTTGCTGATGTCCTGGCCTTCAGAAAAATAGCCCTTGAACAAGGCTTCCACCACTGCATCCTGAATACCTTCTTTTGCTGCCAGCGCAATCAGCCGATGGGCGTCGAACGTGTTCGGCGTGCGTTCCATCAGGTCATGTGCGAAGGTGATGCCCTCAGTGGCTCCGACCTTCGCCACCTGGGCATCCAGTTCTTGCGATTTCTGCCAGCTACCGAACTTGGCCGAGCGGTACTCCCGCCGATTCATGCCTCCTGGAGGCATCTGCGGGTTGAGTTGGAACGGCAGCCACCGCACCTGAACGGTCTTGCCGCCGGGGAGGGCTTTAATCGCCCGCTCCAATCGCCGTTTACCCACGAAGCACCACGGGCAGATCACGTCCGATACGATATCCACAGTCAGTATGTTACTGTCGCTCATCCCTTGCCTCCTTCGAGTTTCATTTTGGACCGCCGCCGCACGGCGTAGCCGTAGGGCAACGGCCACGTCGCTTCGGCTTCCATTTCGGTCTGGGCGCGGATCGCCCAGTATGGTTCGCGGAGTAACTGCCGGCCGATGAATATCACGTCTGCATCACCCCGGCAAATAATATCGTTGGCCTCGCCCGGCTCGGTGATAAGACCCACCGCCCCGGTGGCGATCCCGGCCTCGCGGCGGATGTCAGCGGCAAACGGCACCTGATACCCCTTGGACACCGGGATTGACGCGACTGGCACAGTCCCGCCGGTAGACACGTCGATCAGGTCAACGCCTGCGGCCTTGAGCTTCCGGGCTAAAGTCACCGACTGAGGGCCGTCCCAGCCCTCCTCGACCCAATCGGTTGCCGAAATGCGGACGAACAGCGGCATGGACTCAGGGATCGCGGCCCGCACCCGCCCGGCAACCTCCAGGAGCAGCCGCATTCGGTTGTCGAGCGAGCCGCCGTACCCGTCCTTCCGCCGGTTGCTGATCGGGGACAAGAACGAATGGAACAGATAGCCGTGTGCTGCATGGATTTCGATGAGGTCAAACCCGGCCTGGATGGCGCGGTGGGCGCTAGCGATGAACGCCTCGGCCACGCGCTCCAGACCCGCTACGTCCAGTTCTGTTGGCAGTGGGCTTCCCATCCCGAAGGGAACAGGGCTAGGGCCGACAACCGGCCAGCCCCCCTCGTCCTCCATAAGCGGTTCGCCGCCTTTCCACGGCACGTCACAACTCGATTTGCGCCCCGCGTGGGCAATCTGGATGCCGATCTTCTTGCCCTGGCCATGAACGAACTTAACGATGCGAGCCAGTGGTTCGATTTGATCGTCTTTCCATAGCCCAAGGCAGCCCGGTGTAATGCGGGCTTCGGGCAGGACGCCCGTGGCCTCGACGACGATCAAACCGACGCCGCCACAGGCGCGGCTGCCGAGGTGTACGAGGTGCCAGTCGTCCGCGAAGCCGTCCTTGGCGACGTACTGGCACATGGGAGCCATCGCCACGCGGTTCGGCAGCGTCAGCCCCCGAATCACCATCGGCGTCAACAAGTCCGTCTCGGGTCGCATCCGATCGTGTTCATCCGCGGTCGGACAGCGGCCATGCCTGTCCGCTAGCATACGGGCAGTCGTTTCTAACATTTTATCTCCTTCAAAAGCCCGCCCCGCCCCCCAATTGAGCGAGGCCACCAAGGTAGTAGTGGGAACGACAACAGGGGCCGTCCTCCTAAACCGGCTTCAGCGCTTCGTCACCCGCTCCGGGTACATGCGGTTGATGATGTTGTAATTCAGGGCCGTCCAGTATTCGGACTGGCCGTGATCGATGAACGTGGCCTCGTCCGCTTCGATGGCCGCATTGCACTGCGTCATCAGGAAGTCCTCAGCGTCGGTCATGCCGTCGAACGACAGGACGCTGATCCCGTCCCATGTGGAGCCGACCGGGTGCCAGAACAATTCGTCCTGCTTGGCCGGACCGATGTTGTGAAGCTGGACGTATCGCCGGAGATACTGGTGAGATGACGGCATCGACAGCACAAGGGCGGCGTGTTCGTGCAGCCAGCGTTTCTGGAACTCCTCGCGGCTTCGCACCGGATTTCGACGGTGAACCTTGATGACGCTGACCGCCTCGCGGTGGCGGGGGCTGGCAATCAATATGTGTTCACGGGCGATCATGTGCGGCACGGAGCGGAACATGACTTGCTCTTCCGGCACGATCTTGGCCGGGAACTTGCCGCTACCGAATGAGAGCGTTAGGTCTTCGAGCGACTTGAAGGCCATGTAGGCAAACCCGTCGTATGTCGGCCGCTTATACGCCGGAATCCCCCCGATGATTTTGGAGTGCAGCCGCCCGTTCCCGTCCAGGGGGGCGGCATACGGTGGCGGGAAGTGCGATGTGGGACCGCCGGGGACGCGGTGAACCTGATCGTACCGGAGCATGACGGCCATGCTCTTATCCTCGGGGCCATCCTCATAGGTGAACCGCATCCCGTGGATTTTCCGCCAGTATTCGTCCCACTTTTCATAAGCGAGGTTCGGGTTCGGCTCGAACGCCAGGGCCGAAGGGTCGGCGTCTGGGTTCGCAATCGGCAGTCCGTCGCGGCCAACGACGTTTTTCGGGTCGCGGGGCCGGTCCGCCTGCGGTGTCGAATCGGCTCGCGAGAGAAAGGCGGGCAGGACGATCAACGGCTCATCCGTGGCCTGGAACGTGGCCAGATACGGGGGCCGTAGCCCCGTTTCGGAGCCGTCCTTGAGGGCGCCGTTCGTGCGTCCCTTCGCTTCGGCGATCCGGGCTTCGGGTTCCTTTCGTAACGTGGTCATGGCTTTCCCTTCCTGAGTTGTTTATTGTCTCTTGGAGCATGCTATAATCCCAAGGTGCGGAATATCAAGTAGGCACCTTTCGGTTCCCTGGCAACCTGTGGAAACCATGACTGACAAAACGATCCTCTATTACGAGAACTATCCTTCTCGCCGCCTGCTGGACTTGATTGGCGACAAATGGAAGCCCATCGTCCTTTACATCCTGAGGCAGGGTACGCGCCGACACGGAGAGCTTCAGCGGCAACTGCCAGACGTGTCGAAAAAATGCTGACCCAGACACTTAGGCGTCTGGAGAATGACGGCCTGCTGACCCGTACGGTTTACGCAGAAGTGCCGCCGAAGGTCGAATACAGCTTGACAGAATTGGGCCGGGTGTTCCTTGGCCCAATCCAGGACCTATGCGCTTGGGCGATCGATCACACTAAGGACCTGGACCTTGTGGATGCCAACCGCAAGAAGGCGGACGAACTAGAAACGGGATCATAAGACGCTGATCGTCCTCAATGGAATTGCGTTGCGTCGGTCCCATTAACCCTGACAGCGGAACAACCGCCAGCGCTGATCTCAGAGATACCAGGATGGGGTGGGCCCCAAACCAGTCAAGGCCGACTTCGATCGGGATAAACACCAACAGCCAGTCCAAGTGCATCACACGGATCCTACTGAGAGTATGTCGGCAAAAGGATGGGAGCAGTGGCCCGGCATCGCCCCACGGAGGATCATTCGATCGTTTGCTCGTCGGCATGCACGAGCGGGCCGTCGACAACATGTTCAGCGACAAACCAGACCTGCGTCTCGTTCATGCGGATGACGCTGCTAACCAGGAGGTCATTGGTACCGTCGTCCCCTTGTTGAGCTGCCAACCGAGCCATCGCGCGGGTTTCCCTCAGCACAATCTCGTGTGCGTGCAGCAACCGCGAGATCTGCACGGGGACCTCCTCACGGCCCTTTGGGGGGCGCGGAACCAGTGTCATTTCGGCGACATCCGCGGACATTGCTACGCTGACGCCTCCTAGTATCATGATCCGCTCGCCGATGAGGTCGACCAACTCGTTTTGCTCGTTGAAGTGTCTGTCGAACAAGAGGTGCAACTGATAAAACGTCGGACCGGACACCTGCCAGTGGTGTTTCTTGTACAAGTCGCGCAGCGTAATCGTATCCGCTAAGAGCTGGTTAAGGTTGGTCTGACTCTCCCGGCGGGTCTTCTCATCGAGAACGATTGGCATCGATACGACTGACCCAAAAGCCTGGATTTCGTGCGCGCGTTGCCCAGACAGCGGTCTGGCAGAACGAGCGAATTCGGTATCTGCAGAAATGCTCATGTTTTTCTCCTAGGGTTCCTGAATGGATTAGAAAAAGTATGGCGGCTTTCGAGCCAATCGAGGCGAGTCATGCCGCGTTCGGTACTGCATCGCTTGGAAATCATGGCACGCACCTTTTCATTGAAACAGGTTGTTTTTGGCCAGGCAGATCACAGTCACGCTCTTCGGTCCTTGTAATAGAGGTCAATCGGTTCTGCGGTTTTCTGTCCGACGGTCAGGTACGGCATTCGATCTCTCCACTTCTGTGAAATGTGTCCTGACCCGGACCGTGAGGGACCTGAAAATCGTTGCAGTCGATCCTGGGACCGTCGGTCAATTGCGCACGAAGTGTTGGCACGTTATATCTAAGCGCACGGGGTGGACAGCGCCACGTTGTTAATGATCGGTATTCGGTCGAGGTTGGAGACTTCAAACATCATTTGCCGGTCCGATACTCAGCGCACGTTACTTTGGCTGATCAAGTGCGTGACCCGCGGAAGATCTGGGCCAACAATTAACTGTTTCGCTCGCTCCTGGACCGCCTGGTCGGCAACCGTCACCCTTTCGTGCTGTCGTAAATGCTCGATCCAAGATTCGACAAGAAAAACCTCGACAAAGCATTCCGGACGTTCTGCATTGGAAAAGAGGTCCCAACGGAGCGCGCCATCCCGAAGTCGAATCTCACGCAGGTCGCCCAGTACTCGGCGGAATTCTGCTTCATGGCTTGAATCAATTCGGTATTCGACTATGACGAGGACGGGGCCATTGTCATATTGCAAAACGGAAACTGGCGGAGCGTCCGGCCAGTGTCCCGACGGTTCGAAATTCTCCAAGCCCGTCGGTAAACGGAATCTGGCGGTGACAATTGATCCAACAATTGTCGAGACCGAAGCTAGGGCCAATGCGTTTGAAATCCCTATGCGATCGGCGATCGCACCCCAGAAAGCACTTCCGGCAGCCATGCCTCCGTAAAGCGCCAGGATGTATACGGCCAGCGCTCGCGCGCGGACCCAGCGCGGTAACAACGCCTGCGATGCCGAGCTTAGAATGGTGAGAAGGATGAGCCATGCCGCACCGACAAAAATCATAGCGGCGCACCACGCAGGAAATGAGGCGACATACGCAACGACGATTGTCCCACCAGCGTAGATCGCCGATCCTATCGCAATGAGGGCGCCGGCACTTATTCGTTTCTGAAACGAGGGAAGCAAGAGCGTACCTCCCACAGCGCCAACCCCCATGCAGCCAAGCAGCAAACCGTAAGCAGTAGCTTCGTCTCCGAACTTCAGCCGAGACGCAGCCGGCAACAACGCAAGAAGGGCGCTGGCGGAAGTTACAAAGGCCGTTACTCGCCAGAGAACCAGCCGGAAGTCAGGGGCATGTCTGACATAGCGAACGCCAGCCCACATCGCGCCCCAAAGGCGTTCGGCTGGCAACGGAGTATTATGCACCGGGTTTCGCCAGAGGGCCAACACCACGACAACTCCGATGAACGATAGAGCATTCAATAGGAAAGCGGCCTCGGCGCCGAATGCAGCTACTAATGCACCGCCGATTGCCGGCCCCACAGCGCGAGAGATGTTGACGGATACGCCGTTGAGCGCCACAGCAGCCGATACCTCAGCCCGTGGTACAAGATCAGGAATCACTGCCTGCCAGGCCGGTGCGTTCAACGCGAAACCCGCCCCCAGCGCCATGGTTAAGAGCAGCAAGAAGGACGGCGTGACCATTCCATTATGGGTTAAGACGGCGAGGGCCCCTGCGGCAACGAGCATCCACAGTTGGGCAGCCAGCAAGAGACGCCGTCGATCGACAATATCGGCGAGCGCGCCCGCAGGCAGCGCGAGCAGGAAGACTGGTAATGTGGTTACCGCCTGCACCATCGCGACCAGGAAGGGCGATGGATTCAAACTGGTCATCAACCAGGCCGCCGCCACGTTTTGCAGCCAAGTTCCAATATTCGATGTGAGGGCAGCAGCCCAGAGCCAAAAAAACATCCTGCGACGTAGCGGCGCATAGGGGGAGACGATCGCATGTTCCTGCTCCCCGTGACCTTTCTGATTGGTATGCATATCCAAGGGTTCATTCACTTAGTCGTCGAGGAATAGGGTTTCGGATCTCGCGTTTTCACAGTCTTCGCCGCATCCTCGATCGCTCGATCAACCCCCGCGACGGTTTCGTCGTAATACTTGGGGCCTGCTTCGACAATCCATCGTTTCAGCGTGAAAGCTTTGCTTAAGCCCTGCTTTTGCATTCTCATTTCTGTGTCATAAGCCAAGAGGACGCCGCGAATGACGGCTCTCTCCACTTCGCCCGCCGGAATGCTGTCGTTTCCCTGGTCCTTGATCAGTGGCGCGAACGCCACGACTTCGGACCCAAGTCGGGCGGATTCTCGCAACGCAGTCCGCCCAACGCGCTCCATCAGATCACGCGAGAGTGACTGCTCATCTCCTAATCCAATCAGCAGGAGACGTTTTGCCTTAATCGTGGTTGCGGGGACCTCGATCAGGAGAGTTTCCAGAGCTTCACCGGAGAAATCTCCGCGACTGCGGAATGCGCCGATGACGCCCCCCAGTCGCTTATCGAGTTCGACCGGCGCGCCGGCCATGCGCTCGTCTGAACTGTCCGTTCGCTTAAAATAACAAACGATCTGCAGCGGCACGTCGGCGTCGTAAGGCCCTTGCATTCGAACGATGACCGGCAGACCATCTGGACCCGAGAGCTTTGTTTCGGTTGGCGCTCGCCCGAGCTCCTCGGCGAATGCCGTTGCTGGTATCGTGCCCCCTAATACGAACAAAAGAACGAGAGTCGTCGCGAATGTCTTCGTCATGATGTTCCCTTAGCGATTGAGATTCAACGAATAGTCTGCCTGTGCAGATTGGAAAGGATTAGGCCGGTTCAACTGTTCCCGCTGAGGCTGGCCGTTTCGTTTGTAGCCACGACCGCGAAGTCCATGTGAGCAACGGCATCACAACCCAGGTTAGCACGGCCACGACTGCGGTATTCATTGCCAGGAGGTTGGCAAACCAGGGCCAATCCGACATCGCTGGTCCCAGGAGTACACCGAGCACTCCTACCGTCAGGCAAACACCAACCCACGTTACAATCGCCATCTTCCAAATTGGGGGCGGCAACGTTTCGCTAGACCAGCGGAACCATGCCTCCATTCCTGTCACGGCGGCGACCCGTGGAGACTCCTCGAGATACGGTCGGATCCGATCGAGAAAAGCTTGATATTCCGGGGACTCTTCGAACTCGCGCCAAAGCCGCTGAGAACTAAACCTGAGAACCGCTCCATACTCACGTCCCCCGGTAGGCGGTTTCAGCATGAGCGCGCCTTGATGGCCGGAAAACTCGACCGATTTCGGAATCCAATCCCTGACAGTTCGTTCGAATGCCTCTTCACATCCGTGGCGCACGATTCGAGTGATGACAATAGTGACCGAATCGCCGCTCATTGTTACTTAGAACCCGGGATGACTTCGTATTGCAATCAAGACAGCGATAGCGCTGCAGCGAGACTTTCATTGGCAACGTGTGCGATCTGTTCTTCCTCCGCAGCCAACCAAAACTCCAAGTCACGGCCTTCTGGTTGCCCTGCGGCAATCCACCTAAGATAAGCGAGGCGCGCGACATCTTCGTGCTGGCAAGATTGATTCACGACGTTTGGACCGTAGCTCATGAATTGCATATCGAATTCCTCTCTGTTGTATGGGGCATTTGCATGTTGCGTCCGATTGCCAACGAGCGCTCTCGGGATTCAGCCGCGAACAGAAGTCGAGTAGTGAATACCAGATCGAAAAAAAGATTGGCAACGACTACCACCTCAAAATGCAAAGCAATCACAACCCAATCCCCACAATGGTCGCGGTTGTTCCTGCGGAATGCGATTCAAGAGGCCTTGAAGTAGCCCGCCCGAACAATGACTAACGACTTTCGACTGGACGCTGCTCAGTTCGGCGGCGCTTTGAGCGCCCGGATAATAACCGCCGCGCGCTTTGACCGGTGACCAGTCGGGCATCACGGGGAGCGACTCCGGCGCGTGTGTCGAAAACTCTTTGGTCGCATGGACAATCTTGCCATCGACGACCGTGAGCACAGACTCGATGCCCTTTATCTCTTCCTCGGGAACGGAAAAATAATCAGCAGAGAGGACCGCTAAATCGGCGAATTGTCCAGCAGTGAGCGCGCCTTTCATCTGCTCCTCCCCCGAAAACCAGGCGCTCCCCAGTGTGTAGCGGCGAAGGGCTTCTGAGCGGTCCAGTCGATTATTCTCGGGGTAGAGCGCGGTTCCCCCCACGGTCTTGCCAGCGACCAGCCAGTACAGCGAAACCCAGGGGTTATAGCTTGCTACCCGCGTGGCGTCGGTCCCGGCGCCTACCGGGATTCCCAAATTGAGCATCTTGGTGACGGGGGGCGTGCGGCTGGCTGCTGCCAATCCATAGCGTTCGATAAAGTACTCGCCCTGGTAGGCCATGCGGTGCTGAATTGCGATTCCCCCTTGTAGCGCACGGACGCGTTCCAGATTTCGGTCGCTGATGGTTTCGGCGTGGTCGAAGAACCAACGTAGTCCACCAAAAGGAACATCCCGATTGACACGCTCGAAAACATCAAGAAACCGTCCGATCGATTCGTCGTAGGTCGCGTGCAGACGGAACGGCCAGCGATGCTCCACGAGCAGCCGCACAACGTGCTCCAATTCCTGTTCCATCGCGGGCGCAAGATCGGGACGCGGTTCTAGAAAGTCCTCGAAGTCGGCGGCCGAGAACGTCAGCATTTCTCCCGCGCCGTTCATTCGGTAAAAGTCGGTCCCCGCACCGGGGCTGGTCATCTTGATCCATCGAGAGAAATCGTCGAACTCCTGTTTGGGGCGTTGAGTAAAAAGGTTGTAGGCCAGCCGCACCGTCATCTCGCCGCGACGGTGCAGGTCTTCGATGATTGTGTAATCGTCCGGATAGTTTTGAAAACCGCCGCCGGCGTCAATCGCGCTCGTAAGTCCCAACCGATTCAGTTCGCGCATGAAATGGCGGGTGGAGTTCATCTGGTATTCGGGAGAAAGCCGGGGACCTTTGGCCAGAGTGGAATAAAGCAGCATGGCGTTCGGCCGCGCAATCAGGGCTCCCGTGGGGTTACCCTGCTTGTCACGCTCGATTTGGCCGCCCGGCGGATCAGGAGTGTCTCTGGTGTAGCCAACGGCCCGCAGCGCGGCGCCGTTCAGCAGTGCTCGATCATAAAGATGCAAAATGAAAACCGGGGTCTCGGGCGCGGCGTCATTGATCTCGCGGAGCGTGGGCATGCGTCGCTCGGCGAATTGAAACTCTGTCCAGCCGCCCACGACGCGCACCCACTGTGGCGGAGGCGTGTGCTGCGCCTGCTCGCGAAGCAGGCGCAGCGCGTCGGCTAGCGACGGCACGCCATCCCAGCGCAATTCCAGGTTGTAGTTAAGACCACCTCGGATCAGGTGCAGGTGCGAATCGTTCAGTCCAGGAATGACTGTCCGCCCGTGTGCATCAATCCGTTTCGTCGCCGGCCCGCACTGGCCCAGGACTTGGTCTGCAGTGCCGGCGATCAGAATCTTCCCGTCCGCGATCGCAACCGCGTCGACGAACGCCGGGAGACTATTCGTTGCGATTTTAGCGTTGTAAAGAACGATATCGGCGGGCATGACAGCCTCTCTTATGGGGGAACGATCTCCAACTCGACTCGGTGATTTCTGAGTCTGAGGACGTTACCTGCGTGCATCCTCGGCAACCGGAACAACGTACGCAGGTAATCGGGTTGCCGGAGCGCCATGCACCATCGTGTTTGCGTACTCGACCCCGACGCCATATGCCCCATAGTGCTCTTTCACGATATCCATGACGGCGGCGTACGTGTCGACCTGCGCCCAGTCGCGCTGCAATTCGAGCATGACCGATAGCGACGTGACCGGTTTGGCCCCCGCCTGGATCACGCGCTTCATCGCATTGTCGTGAGCAAGCTGGCTGACGTCTCCGCAGCAGTCTTCGACCACATAGACCTCATACCCATCGTGAATGGCCTGGATAGTGGGGAGCGCGACACAAGTTTCGGTCCACAGCCCGGCGAGGACGATCTTTTTGCGGCCGCTCTTCTGGATCGCAGCGACGAAATTCTCGTCGTCCCAAGCGTTCATGGAACTTCGTTCGATCGGTTCCACTCCCGGAAACACCGCTTGGATCTGCGGCCAGACATTCCCGCTGAAACTTTTGGATTCCACCGTACTAAGGACCACGGGGACGTCGAAAACCCGCGCGGCCTTCGAGAGCGCCACGTTATTGTTGATAATCGACTGGCGGTCAAAGTTGGCAACGCCAAACAGCATCTGGGGTTGTAAATCGATGATGGTGAAGACGCAGTTATCCGGTGTCAGTAGCCCTTTTTCACTGCGTTTGGCGCGACCATTTACCGTTGACATAATGTTTCCCTTTTTCTAAGGCGGTTTGATCTTGTCCAGAGACCTCGTCTTGGTTTTCTTTGTTTGAGTGGCATAGCCTGGATTTTTTTCCAACCGCTACTGCCGAACCGTCTCTTGCCGGCTTTACTAAGCGTTTGGGGTGGACATCTCAAAACGAATGCTTGAGGTATTCGCCTCATTTCTAGGTGTCGAATGAACTGGCACCGGTCGTCCGAGGAATCATCCGAAAAGTTCTGCATTTGGAGCGTCTATTTCGGCAATCGATTTCAAGTCAACTTCCACCGCTGTGCTCGTCATGGCGGATAACAGGCACTCAGACATCAAGGTGACGATGAAGTAAAACTACATTGGCATGAGCGATCAGGCCAAAGATGTGGCGAATCTCTCGGCCTTACGCTGCACGGACGCAGCATTTCGGGCGTCTTTGGGGGCATACGGTGGCACAGGGTGTCACGAAGTCCATTTCGAAAAAATGCGAAACCCCTGGAAAACTCCAAGGGTTAGGCACTGCTTGTCAGTCTTTGTCAGAGACTGGCAATCTTGGATGCGGCGGGAATTGAACCCGCGATCGAAACTAACGGAACTATTGTTGGCATAAGCGATTGTGGCCTGATGACCCCTGTGCCTGCTTCATGCCGCTCAACTTGCACGAACTGCGGCTTGTCGTCGGCGAGGCACTCGACGTAGCCCATCGCATGAGCAAGCCGGTAGTAGTCGCGGAGTCGGTGCCGGATTCCGACATGGAGGGGCAATTGTCGGGAGCAGTCAGGCGGGCTTGAACAGCCCGGCACTTTCCGATACCTCGCGGGCGAAGCCCGCCCAATCGGCGTCCTCGCGGCCCTTCGCCACCGTCGCCGTCAGCCGCTCGTGGCACTTTCCTTTCAATTGGTCACCGTGACGGGAGTTGCTTAATCCACTGGCGAATGACGGTCGCCGCTTCCTCGTCCACGCAATTGGTGGCGAGGGGGGGCATCTGCGCGTTGTCGTGGCGCATTGTCATGCGTTTTAGGAGGACCGAACGTGTCGGGTCGCCTGGCGTGAGCCAGTTCGACTTCCCGGGAAACGCCTCCCGAAGCGGCTCGTGGAAGCGCAGGTCCATGGCCGCGCCCCCGGCGTGCCCGCGGCCGCCGGGGCTATGGCACATGGCACAGTTGGCGTCGAGGTAGGCGCGGGCCAGCGTGGCGACCGGTGCCGTCTTCGTCTGCCAGTCCGGGAATGCCTCCAGATCCCCGGCTGTCTTGAGCAGCGGTTCGCTGAAGATTCCGAGACGCTCGAAGACCCTGATCTGGTTCTCCCTGACCTTGCCGTACTCGAGCTCGCGGTTGAGTTGCCGGGTGTTCAAGCCCATGACGAAACCTGCGTTCTGCGTGTGGCAGGCGATGCAGTCCGACCGGCTCGGGAAATACCACTCCCGCTTCACCGGCCCTGTCGCCGTCTTCACGTCGTACTGCTTAGTCAGCGGCCAGTCCGCCAGGAGGTTGGCCTCGTTCTGTTCCTCGTTCCAGAGGTACGTATACCCCTCCCAGCCGCGCGGGTTGTGGACCAGGAGTCGCGTTTCGAGCCGGCGCATCTCCTTGGGCTTTTCCAGGTCGGTGTTCATTAGAAACGTCTTGACCAGGACCGTGCCGACGGGGAACTGCCACTGGTCCCGGTCCTTGTAGACCACCTTGGCCTGGGCCGGGAGGACGAGGAAGCGGTCCTTCGCCGCGCCGTCGGACCAGAGAGGCACGCTCACCGTGTAGGGGATCAGGCCGGCCGCCGGCGTGTGGTCTTTCACCGAGGCGAAAAGTCCGGTGTCGGTCAACGTCCGGGGGAAGGCGGGGCCGCGTTCGGCCGGCACTCGGAGTCGGTAGACGTACCCGTCGAACGCGGTGAGGTAAGCCTCACCGGCCTCGTCCTCACCGAAGGCGCTGATGAGCAGGCTCGTGCGGGCGATCTTGTCGTTGGCCGTCAACTTCTTCCCGTCTCGCCGCAGGGCCCACACGTTGCCCGAGATGAAGTCTGCGTAGAGGTAAGCTCCGGCCAAAGTCGGGCAGGCGCCGACCCCGGTAGACCAGGCCTCCCGTGACGGACTTCCCCTCCACGCGGGGGTAGTCCAGGACCGGTTCGATGAATTCGCCGACGGGGCTGCGCTCGGCGTTGGGGTCGAGCGGATGCTTGCCCTCGCGGATGTTCCAGCCGTAGTTGCCCCCGCGGTCGATGATATCCACCTCCTCGTGGCGGTCCTGGCCGACGTCGGCCGCCCAGAGAGTACCCGTCGGTCGGTCGAAGGAAAATCGCCAGACGTTGCGGAGCCCGTAGGCCCAGATCTCCCCGCGTACGCCGCCGCGGCCCGCGAAGGGGTTGTCCTTGGGGACAGCGTAGTTCTTCCCGTCGTCCTTGTGGTTCACGTCGATGCGTAGAATCTTGCCATTCAGCATCTCCAAGCTCTGCGCGTTGGCGTGAGGGTCGCCCGCCAGGCCGCCGTCGCCTACACTGATGTAGAGACAGCCGTCCGGTCCGAACCTCAGGCAGCCGCCGTTGTGGTTGCCGTAGGGTTTGGGGAACTGGAGTAGTATCTCCTCCGAGTCGCGTTGGGCGCGGTCGGGATCATCTTTGGACACGCGAAACCGGGACACCACCGACCCGCGCGGGGTGACGGAGTAGAAGACGAAGAACTGGCCGTTCGTGCGGTAGTCGGGGTGGAACGCGAGCCCCAATAGCCCCTCCTCGTTGTGCTCGCGCCGGACCACGCCCCGGAGGTCGAGAAAGACGTTCGTTTCCTTGGCGTCCGATTGGTTTGGGAAGACGCGAACGCGGCCGTCCTGCTCGACGACGAACAAGCGGTCCGAGCCGTCGCCGGCGTGGGTGAACTCAACTGGGCGCGTGAACTGAACGTGGGGAATGCCTTCTCGACTCCCAGAGTCGGCTGCGCGTCTGGGGAACCCATGAGGCGCGACGTGTCCACGGGGACGAACTTGTCCACAGACGTGATCGATGCTGCGGGCTCTTTATTTGCATCCCCGTCTACCGGGGGTTTTGAAGTCGAGTTCGCCAGCGCGACCCCCAGATACAGGATGGCGGCGGTTCCCGCCATCAGAACAACTCTCGTTGAAATACCCCTCATAGCTTCTCTCCTTCTCCGAACTCCGTGTGGTGAACATAACAGCGAGACCAGCAACAACGCGCACGGCGCGCCCACCTTTCCGTCAACGGCTCCCCCGACTTTCAGGGCTTCACTCCTTGGAGTAATGAGCCCAATTCAGGCAGCTTGCGGGCGAAGAACGCCCCGATTTCCGCCTTTTCCGCGTAATTCAGGATAAATTCGGCGGCTCCGACCAGTTCTCGGACCTGGCCGGACTTTCGGGCCCCAACGATTGCGCCAGTGACGGCCGGGTTCTGCAACACCCAAGCGATCGCCACCTCGCCGGGCGAGCGCCCGTGGCGCTTGCCTATCGTCCGCAGCAGGCTCACCAGTTTCAGGTTGTACGAGAGCTGCGGCTCCCGATAGTCGGCGTGTTTCTTCCGCCAATCATCCGCTGGCAAAGCTGCGATTCGATCGCGGGTCATCGTGCCGGTCAACAGTCCAGACGCCATCGGTGAATAGGCGAGCACACCGATGTTCTCTCGGGCGACGAACGGCAAGATGCCGTTTTCGATGTCCCGGTGGAGCAGTGAGTACCGTGGCTGCAATGACGTGATTGGCGCGATCGACTGAGCTCGTTTCATTTGAGCAACGCTGAAGTTGGACACACCGATGTGGCGGACTTTGCCCTCGCTCTGGAGCGAGTCCATGACGGCCCAACCTTCTTCGATCTGCTCGTCCGGGTCAGGCCAGTGGATCTGATAGAGATCGATCGCATCCACTCGAAGCCGGCGGAGGCTGGCTTCGCACTCGCGCCGAATGGAGTCGGCCCGGAGACTGTGGCCAATCTCGCGACGCTCGTCCCAGACCATGCTGCATTTGGTAAAAATATACGGCCGGCGACTCACACCGGAGAGCGCCCGGGCGACGACTTCCTCCGAATGGCCCAGCCCATAAACGGCTGCGGTGTCAATCCAGTTAACGCCATTGTCCAATGCTTCGTGAATGGCCGCAATCGACTCATTGTCGTTTTGGCTTCCCCACCCGAATTCCCAACCTCCACCACCGATTGCCCACGACCCGAAGCCGATCGGCGTGATGTGCAGGTCCGAATTTCCTAGTTGTTTGGTTTCCATGAATACTCACTCCAATTCTGTTGGAATTCCCTTGAAGAACGCTGTCCGAACGATGATGTCAGCGCAGCGCTAGCCCTCCCACTGTGAACCGCGGAAAACACTGCAGAAGTTCGTGTGCTGGAACTTTGGATCTTTGTCCGCGAGTACATCTGCCTTGACATTGCCGAATGTCGTCTCTGGCTTGTGTTTGATGCCGTCGTAAAAGGTCTGGATGATGTCTTCTTTGAAGTGTTCAGTACGCGGATACGCGGCAACGATCGCTTGGCGATCAGCGTCGGAGAATTTCGAGTAGGCGATTCCAAGAACATCCATTTCGACACCGTTGGTCAATAGCGCAACCACGGGATGCATGTACTGCGGGATACCGGGTGTGGTGTGAAGGGCAATCGAAGTCCACACTGTGTCGATGTCTTGTTGGGGAATCTTGTGTTGACGAAGAAACTCACGAGCAGCGTTGGCACCGTCTACCTCAAATCGATCGGCTGCGCTGCTGTGTTTCGGAGTGAGTCCCATATCATGGAACATGGCACTCACATACAGCAGCTCCGGATCGAAGGTGAGTCTTTTCCGTTTGCCGGTTGCAGCGGCAAAGTAGTAGACGCGGCTTGAATGGTTGAACAGCAACGAGTTCTCTGTATTGCGAACTAACTGGGTGACTTCGCGAGCCATTTTGCTGTCGGGGATGGTCACACCAGACCCAAGGGTGAGTGATGCTGCCTGGAGCTTGCCGCTCATTTGGAAGCACAGCGCCACGGGGACGTCGGACAGGGTTTGCTCGATCATGGTTGAACCTTCTCTGGATCAGGTTTTTGTCGTCTGCAAAGATAATCGCATCGCCGAACCGTTCGAGGATCGACTCAGCCAACATAGGCATGTTTTCCAAAACTTCATCCTCCTTTCCCGATCAATTCATTCGCCGGCGCTCCGATCCTACCGGACTGTCAGACGGGGACAGGCGTCCTCTCCTTGTCGATCACTTCGACTGCGCGATACTGCATTGCGGGTCGAGATTGCGAATGTGGCCATTCTCCGTCGCCGCATTTGGATCGATTGCACAATCGATCAGGGACGATTTCCCCGAAGCCAGCGCTTCAGTGAGAGCCGTCGTGAGCCCCTGCGGATCGAAGGCTTGGTAGCCGTCACCGCCAAAGGCTTCGATAAACTTGTCGTACCGCGATTGATTCATGAGAACGGGCGGCGCAGGGGCAACTCCTTCGCTGCGCTTGACATCGTTGCCGCGCTCGATTCCGCCGTTGTTGAAGACGACGGTGACGATCGGCAGGTGATAGCGGCAAATCGTCTCAATCTCCATGCCGCTGAAGCCAAAGGTGCTGTCCCCTTCGATGGCCACAACCGGCTTGCCACTGACGACCGCCGCGCCGATCGCGTAACCCCTACCGATGCCCATCACTCCCCAAGTCCCGCTATCAAGGCGTTTGAGTGGCGTGCGCATGTCGATCACGTTGCGGGCGATGTCCAGCGTGTTTGCCCGCTCGTTGACGAGATAAACATCCGGCCTGTCGGCGAGCACGACTTTGATGGCGGCAAGAGCACTGTAGAAATTCATCGGATTGTGATTGGCGACGAGGTGGGCCGGCACGCGCTCGATGTCTGTTTGTTTACTCTGAACGAGTTCATTGACCCAGGCGGTGCGAGGCTGGATCTCGCCAGGGGCAGGAAGTTGCCGCGGTGCCGCGTCGATTACGCAGACCAGCGTTCGCGCAGCGGACTCGGTGTCGACGGTTGCACTGAGAACACTTGCCGGGAGGTCGAGGTACACGCCACCGGGACGGCCCGAGACGGCGGCGCGGATTGCACGCGCCAGACCGATGCCGATGTCCTCAGCCCGATTGACCCGGTACGCCGCCTTCGCGTACGGTTTGCCAGCATTCATCTGGTCGAGTTCCTCATCGTCACCTTGCTGAAGGTCGACAATCGCACGATCTCTCGATCCGCTGATCTGGATCATGGGGAACGCGTTTGTGGTGGCGTTAGCCAGGGCTACCATGCCGTTGAGAAAGCCGGGCGCGGAGACAGTGAGACAGATACCCGGTTTCTGGGTCAGATAGCCGGCGATCGCCGCCGCGTTGCCAGCGGATGCCTCATTGTGGAAGCCGATGTAGCGAATCCCTTTGGCTTGAGCCAGCCGCGCCAGGTCTGTGACCGGAATGCCGGCCACACCGAACATTGTATCGAGGCCGTTAAGCTTCAAGGAATCGACTAGCAAGTGAAACCCGTTCGTCAGTCTGGACGAATTAGTATTGATTTCCATTGGAGGGCCTTTTTATCAAGATTGCGGAATCTCTCAGACCGACGGTGCAGGCCCAAGCTGTCAACCGTCAAACTAGCGCGGACGAACGAGGTTCCGAGCCAGGCAATGGCGTGATGGCAAGGTTTGGGTGCGCCGATCAAAAACAGAAGTAGTACTGCTACAGATCGCAGGCGGCCGTGATCATCAGGTCGGTCTGAGAGCCCGCATCTGATTCCCCCCACAATGCAAAGGGCGTGCCGTCGGGCGACTGTAACCGGGCAGCGGGCCGATCGAGTCAGCCGGCAATTTGATGCTCGGCACGGCCGTTAAAGCAACGTTTCCCACGTGTCTTTGCAAGTTGCAAACTGTGTTCGGCCGTATCAAAGCGGCAGGACCGGAAGTGGGAAACGTGCTGATCGGGGAACCAGGGATCGAAGGTGCCGGCGCGAAGGTTGCCCGGTTGGCAAGAGATGTGCCCACATTTAACGTGGACGGTCAGGTCGCGTCCGATTGTGAACTGGCGAATTCCATGAGCCTACGTTTGTGGGCACATTTCGATCCACAGTGGCAACTTAGCTGTCACAACTTCCCGTTGCTGTCACCAATTCAGACCTGGCGGCTAGGGGGATGCGGCAGTCATTGCTTGAGATCGCAGGGTGTCGATTGACAGACCATCGACCTGCTGGATGAGTTCGCTGGCGATTACGTCGAGTTGCTCCATCAAGGGTTGGCACGCTTCGTGACAGCCTCCAGCCGCGCTGTCTTCAAGGTCAGACGCAATCGCGCCAGCAACCGATGAGAATGCCGCAAGCATGCCACATAATTTATGAGCGGCCTCGCGCAACAGCGGCATGTTGCGGCTCCGCAAAGAGTCCTTGGCCGCCTGAAGATGACCTGGAAGTCGGTCTCGAAATACTGTGCAAATGTTACGGAGAATGGCGTCGTCGCCGCCGCAGGCCGCGAGTAATACTTGCACATCGAGCAGGCCGGATTTCTGTTCCGCGAATGGAGACGTCGATGCCACCGGAACCGCCGCGTTGGCATTCATGACCCGGTCGATGGCCGCCCACAAAGCGGCGGCTTGAATCGGCTTGGACAGGAAATCGTCCATACCGGCTGCGAGACACTTGTCACGATCTTCTTTTCGGGAGCGTGCTGTCAAGGCAATAACAGGTAGATGTTCATTAACCGCTCGTTCTCGCTCGCGAATTCGCTGAATGACCTGGAAGCCGTCCAGTTCCGGCATGTGGATATCAAGGAATAACAGGTCGAATCTCTCCTCTTGGGCCAGATGGAGCGCCTCACGACCGTTGAATGCAACACCGACGCGGTGGCCTCGCCGAGAGAGCAATTGTTCCAGAAGTTGCGCATTGAATTCGTTATCTTCGGCCACCAGAATGCGCAGTGACGTGCTGATCTGATCAGGGGCCTGCATCGGTGGCCGAAACGGCACAGGTCCGCCAACAGCCGGAGCATCGGCATGAGTTTGACTCATCACTTGGTAGATCGTTTCCAGCAACTCATCCTGCCGGACGGGCTTGAGGAGACGAGCATCGATCCCTAATTGGTGCGAGCGAGCTGCGTCATCATTCCGGTCTCCGGATGTTAATAGAACGATGCGCGTGGCGGAACGCGACGTCCGCTCTCGGATCCTGGCTGCGAGTGCCAGCCCGTCTGTGTCCGGCATGCGCGCGTCGAGAAGAATGAGTGCGAACTGCCGTTCAGTCGTGGCGGATTGCCAGAGAGCGTCCATTGCCGCCACCCCGTCACCAACGGCCGTCGGCTTCATCTTCCATCCGTGCAGCCATTCTTCCAGGATATACCGATTTGTCTCGTTATCATCAACAATAAGTACGGGCAGGTCTTGAAGCAGGACAGGTGGTTGGGCAGAAATCGTTTCCGAGGATTGCGTCTGTCGTCTGCAGGAGGCCGTGAATGTGAAGGTACTCCCCCGACCGGGCTGACTGACCACGGAGATTTTTCCCCCCATCAGCGCGACCAGGCGCGAGGCGATCGTCAAGCCGAGACCAGTTCCGCCGTATTTTCGCGTGGTGGAAGTGTCTTCTTGTTCAAAGGCCCGGAAGATCGCTTCGTGTTTATCGGGTGGGATCCCGATTCCCGTATCGGTCACGGAAAAGAGCAACCTGACCTCATCGTCCAGCGTCGGTTCGTCGGTACATTCAACCCGAACAACGACATCACCCTGTTCGGTAAACTTGAGGGCATTGCCGATCAGGTTGAGCAGGATCTGGCGCAACCGGCCGGAGTCCCCGACCAGTGCGTCGGGCACGCCCGGATGGACGTCGCTGATCAACTCCAGCCCCTTTCTGTGGGCTCGCATGGCCAGGGTCCGCAGCGTTTCGCCCAGCACCGACCGCAACGAGAAGTCGGCCAGGTCCAGCTCCAGTTTGCCGGACTCGATCTTGGAGAAGTCGAGCAGGTCGTTAATGATGTTGAGCAGATTATCGGCGGCGGCTTTAACGGTTTTCAGGGATTGCCGCTGATCCTCTGCAAGCGAAGTGTCAAGGACCAGTTCGGTCATGCCCAGGATGGCGTTCATGGGAGTGCGAATCTCGTGGCTGACGTTGGCGAGAAACTCATCCTTGGCTCGGTTGGCCGATTCGGCGGCCTCTTTGGCGACGCGCAACTCCTCTGCGGTAGTCTTTCCGTCCGTGATATCCGTGCATGTGCCGAACCATTTAAAGATGTTGCCTGCACCATCTCGGATCGGTACCCCGCGCGTCTTGAACCAGCGGTACTCGCCGTCCGTGTGGCGGACGCGGTATTCTACGTCGTACGTATCTGGCCCTTCGACGGCGGCTGTCCATGCCTGCCGGGTGCGTTCGCGGTCCTCGGCGTGCAGCGTTTCCAGCCAGCGCCAACCGAGCAACTCGTTTTCGGCTACGCCTGTGTGGTGCGTCCACTGCGTGCTGAAGTAGTCACACGCGCCGTCCGGCGTCGCGGTCCAAACCAATTGCGGCAACGCCTCCGTCAGACTCCTCCAGCGATGTTCGCTCGCTCGGAGCGCTTCGTCGCTGCGCTTTCGCTCGGTAATGTCCCGCACCAAAGCCACCGTGAAACGTCGACCGCCCTCCCAGAACGACTGGCCCCTGACCTCCACGGGGAATACAGTCCCGTCTTTGCGGCGGTGCCGGGACTCGAATGCCATGATCTCACCGTCATCAAGCTGGCGACTGATCTCCTCGATATTGAATGGAGTGACGTCGGGGTCAAAGTCCGTCGGAACCATTCCGAGCAGCTCTTCACGCGTGTACCCCAGGCTTTCGCAGGCTTGACGGTTCACGTCCAGGACCATGTATCGTTCGTCCTGCAGGAAGAACGCATCCGTCGCATGGTTCACAAATGTCTGAAACCGTTGCTCGCTTTCGCGAAGTGCCGTTTCAGCCCACTTTCGCTCGGTAATGTCTTCAGCCAGTCCGGCAAAACGGCGAATGTTTCCAATTTGATTGTCGTTTCCAACTTGCTTGTCAACTGGGAAAGCGCGACTACGTATCCAGCGAATCGAACCGTCCGGTCGGACGATGCGGAATTCCAATTCTGAGAAGACACCGTGCCGATACTGCTCGATGCATTCGATTGCCCTGTCGCGATCATCAGAATAGACACTTTCGTTCAAGGAGCGAGGTTGCTCGTAAAGGCTCTGACACGTCCGACCCCAAACCGCTTCGTAGCCTGGGCTAACGTAAGTGATTCGATCTTCCTGTGTATCAAACAACCAGAAAATCTCATGGATATTCTCCGCCATTTGACGGAAGCGTTCCTCGGCTTCTTGTAAAGTCTTCTCGGCTCGCTGGCGCTCGTGGGTCAACAGGCGACGCTGGGTCCGATGCAGGGACTCGCTTAAGATGCTGAGCATTGCGCCGACCAATACGAACAAGCAAAATCCGACGGCGACGTGGGTGTACGACAGGGGAAGCGAGGACTGTGTCGTCAATAGAAAATAGCCGGCCGCAAGCGAACTGAGGACCGTTGCCAATAATCCGGAGCGAAGGCCTCCATAGTACGCGGCGAGGGCGACGGCCGGAAAAAATGTCATGTGTGGAAGCCGATCTTCCAGCACTGTCCAGAGAGGCCAACGGATCAGGAGCGAGACCGCCGGCCCCAGCACGGCGATACTATAAGCAACCAGTGGGGTACGTCGAGTTTCGTTCATGCCAGCCTCGCCGGGAACTGGAAATGCTTATGACGGACTTCAAAACAGGTCGACAGACGTCGAATTCTCACGAATGCTCCTCCCTTAACCGGATTGGCTGAAAGATGCGAATCAAATGCCAATCGGCACAATATCAAGTTCCGTGACTCTCCGATCAAACTCTGATTTGCTGGACAGATCGCGTGTTCTGAGCAACAATGACCACGCCCCGCTTCAGCCCTCAATGATATTGGTTGCGATCCCAAAATGGCACACTTATTGCTAATTGATGATGACCCGGAGTTGGTTGCCGAACAAGTACGATCGGCATTCCCAACTCCAGTCCACCGGTTTAACGTGGCACTCACTGGTGCGGAAGGATTGAAAAAAGTTGTCGCTGATCCACCTGCTGTGGTACTTCTCGACCTGCGGCTTCCGGATCAGTCGGGCTTGGATGTCTATCAACGGATTCGCGACCTAGATGCCCGGATCCCCGTCATTTTCATTACCACGGCCAAGGGCGCGGACGCGGCCATCGAAGCAATGAAGCTGGGCGCCTATGATTACATGTTTAAGCCGCTCAACTTGCACGAACTGCGGCGCGTCGTCGGTGAGGCACTCGACGTAGCCGATCGCATGCGCAAGCCGGCCGTCGTCGCCGAGTCCACTGTCGACACCGACGTAGAAGGCGCAATCATCGGGAGCTGCGCGGCCATGCGTGAGGTCTACAAGGCCATTGGCAGGGTCGCCGGCCAGGACGTCGCTGTGTTAATCACTGGTGAAACGGGCACTGGTAAAGAATTGATCGCCCGTGCCATCTACCAGCATAGTCTACGTGGTAAAGGGCTGTTTCTGGCTCTGAACTGCGCTGCCATTCCAGAAAACCTGCTGGAAAGTGAATTATTCGGACATGAAAAGGGCGCTTTCACCGGGGCCGACCGTCGTCGCATCGGCAAGTTTGAACAATGCAACGGAGGAACCATTTTTCTGGACGAAATCGGCGATATGCCACTCACCCTGCAGGCAAAAATGCTCCGCTTGCTGCAGGAACAAACTTTCGAGCGCGTCGGAGGCAATGAAACTGTTCGCACAGACGTGCGGTTGATCGCCGCCACTCATCATGACCTGAAGAATGACTCCGTAGCGGGGAAATTCCGGTCGGATTTGTATTATCGCTTGAGCGTTTTTACCATCCACCTGCCTCCATTGCGCGAGCGTGGCGACGACTTATCCATGTTGGTACAGCATTATTTGCGTCGCTTCAGTCGAGAACTGGGCCGCGAGGTCCAGGAAATTGCGCCTGAAGCGTTGGAGCGCTTACACAATTGCTCATGGCCCGGAAACATCCGCGAATTGCAGAGCATCTTGAAACAGGCACTCTTACAAGCTCGCGGCACTATACTACTCTCTGCCTTCCTGCCAAAGCTCCCGGGAGAGACCTGTGATCCGGCTAGCGAATCAACTTCCGTAGCGGACGATTCCAGCCTCGAAGCAATCCTCGCTCTTTGCCTTTCGGCCGAACAAGGCGACCTCTACGCAGAAGCGCACCGTCAATTGGATCGACATTTGCTGCCACGTGTTCTGGATGAAACGGATGGAAATCAACTTCAGGCCGCTCTCCGGTTGGGAATTGGGAGGGAGACACTACGCCGCAGACTCCGCGAACTGGGACTCCACGTCTCTCGTCAGGTTTCCGCTGATGACGACAAGTGATAATTCGCCGCTCCGGCTCGAATCAGGGCTCGAATTTTCCGCTGCGCCATGACTGTCGCCGCTCCGGTTACGCCTTCAACGGTTTTAAATGCCGTCAAATTGGGTTACGCAAATCCTAAGAGCAAGTTCCTGGGCGACTGCCTCAAATCTTGCCACTCGATGATTGCCGCAGTTTATCCGCTACTCCGCCCTGCAACGTGGAATTTCGAGAAGTCCAAAATCATGCGATCTTTTCAGAGCCTCAGCGAGCAGGAAATTCTGGCCTTGGCCATCTCCCTCGAAGAAGAAGATGCTCGCATATACGGCGACTTCGCCGAAGGGATTAAGACCGACTATCCTGCCACCGCGTTGATCCTCAACAATATGCGAGCCGAAGAGAACGGCCACCGGCACCGACTCATCGAGCTGCACCGCCAGAAGTTCGGCGAACACATTCCGCTGATTCGGAGGCACGACGTCCAGGGATTCGTCAATCGCAAGCCGATTTGGCTCGTGCGTCCTCTCGGGCTGTCTGCTATTCGCAAAGAAACCGAATTGATGGAGCTGGAAACGAGGCGATTTTATGAGACAGCCGCCCGGAAGGCCACCGACGCCGGAATCCGACAGCTCCTCGGAGACTTGACCGAAGAGGAACGCAAGCACTCGTTGCTCGTTGAAGAATTGGACAGCGCGCACCGTTACTCCGGGGCGGCCGAAAATGAGGCTGATACGGAGAAGCGATTGTTCATTCTCCAGGTGATCCAGCCTGGTTTGGCCGGGCTGATGGACGGATCTGTATCAACGCTTGCTCCCATTTTCGCCGCCGCATTCGCCACCCGTGACAGTTGGCAAACCTTTCTGGTGGGCCTTGCGGCCAGCCTGGGAGCCGGCATCAGCATGGGGTTCGCCGAGGCACTCTCCGACGATGGCAGCCTCACGGGTCGCGGCCGGCCGTGGACGCGTGGCGTCGTCTGTGGATTGATGACTACGTTGGGAGGGCTGGGACACACCTTGCCATACCTGATTCCACGGTACCAAACCGCCACGGCCGCTGCGGTCGGAGTGGTTCTGGTTGAGTTGGCCGTGATTTCCTGGGTCCGCCATCGATTCATGGACACGCCGCTGGCGTCGGCGGTCTTCCAAGTCATGATCGGCGGACTCCTCGTCTTTCTGACCGGCATTCTCATCGGCAGTTCCTGAAGTGATGGAGGCAGGCATGAATTGGTTAACGTGGGCCCTCTTATCGGCCGGGTTTGCCGGAGTGACGGCAATTCTCGCCAAAATCGGCGTCAAGGACGTGGACTCGAATCTGGCGACGGCAGTCCGTACCTCTGTGATCCTGTTCGTGAGTTCAATTCGCGATTGCTCACGCCAGGCGGCCCCCTAATTGCTGTCAAGTACCTTCCGTACCTTCGATGCCAGAGACGCCGGACCAAAGGGCTTTTGGAGAAACGCGACTTCGGCACGCAGGATTCCATGCCGCACTACCGCGTCGTCTGTGTAACCAGACAGGAACAAGACCTTCAACTCTGGATACAATCCCGTCAGATGCTCGGCCACTTGGCGACCGTCCATTCCGGGCATGACGACATCGGTCAGTAACAATTGGATTCGTCCCTGATGCTGCTCGGCGACCTTCACAGCCTCAGAACCGTCACGAGCCTCGAGTACGGTGTACCCGGACCGTACGAGGATGTGACGGCTGATCGCGCGCACGGCGTCTTCATCCTCCACAAGCAACACCGTCTCGCTTCCCCGCGGCATCACCGCTGGACTAAGACCGGAGTTGCTTAATGATTCCTCTTGTTCCACGCGCGGCAGGTAGACCTTGAAAGTCGTCCCATGTCCTACCTCAGTGTAGACGTTCACGTGGCCCCCGCTCTGTTTCACAATGCCATGTACTGTGGCCAGCCCAATTCCTGTCCCGCTCTCCCCTTTGGTACTAAAAAAAGGCTCAAAGATTCGGCTCGACGTGGCTTGGTCCATTCCACAACCGGTGTCGCTGACCGCCAAAAGCACATGTGGGCCAGGCCGGGAGTCCAAATGTTCCCGCGAGTATGTCTCGTCCAAGTCGGCGTTGCGCAATTCGAGGGTGAGCTGCCCCCCCTGAGGCATCGCGTCGCGAGCGTTAACGATCAAGTTAAACACCACCTGCTCGATCTGGCTCGCGTCGGCCTTCACCGCCCCCACGTCCGGCTCATTGATCACAGTCAGTTGGATGTCTTCACCGAGGATTCGGTGGAGCATTATGTCCAGGTTCGCCACGAGCGTTCCGAGGTCCAGTACTCGAGGTTCGACGATCGCCTTGCGGCTGAAGGTCAGCAATTGATGAGTGAGGCTGGCGGCCCGATCCCCGGCCGCCGCGACCTCCAGAATCAGCGCACGCAGCGGATCGGTCGCAGATAATTGATCGAGTACGATCTCGCTGCATCCGTTAATAATTGTTAATAAGTTATTGAAGTCGTGAGCGACGCCGCCAGCCAGACGGCCAACGGCCTCGATCTTCTGGGACTGGTGGAGCTGGTCTTCGAGATGCTTGCGTTCGGTAATGTCCGTCCACGAGCCGACGGCTTCGACCGGCTGGCCTGCTTCGTCGCGGATCACACGCAGCTCGCACCGTGTCCAGCGATAACCCGCGTCGCTGTGCCGGAACCGGTATTCGTAAGTAGATCGTTCCAGTTTGAGCAGATTTGTCTGGAATTGCACGATGATATGGTCCCGATCGTCCGGGTGTACGTTGGCCATCCACCACTCCTGCCCCAAGGCTTCAGAAGTTAAATACCCGAACACGTTCGGCAAGTTGTCACTGGCCCATGTAATACACAGGTCATGGTTACCAGCGACGGACAAACTGAAGAGAACGGACGGACTGGCAACGACGTGACGCAATCGTTGCTGAAGTCTGCGCAATTCATTTTCAAGGTATTTGCGGTTGGTGATGTCGCGCAAATACGCAGTGAACATCGCTTCGCCCACGAACGAAATCCGCTTTAGCGACAACTCCACCGGAAATTCGCTCCCATTCGCTCGCAGGGCAACCAGTTGCAACCGGTTCGCAAAACACGAACTGAGCTCGGTCGTCAGATGATGGGGCACGAACTCGGGCAATAGCATCGTAACCGGCTTGCAAGACAATTCTTCTCGCGAATAGCAGAAGAGCTTTTCTGTTTGGGAGTTGACGAGCATGATTTGTTCGTCGCGATTCATAATGATGATGGCATCCGGAACTGATTCCAGCAGTCCCCGGAATTTCTCCTCGCCCTGCGGCGAAGGGGCCTCATTCGCGACGTTCTTTGAGATTATCAGGTAGCCAATGTGTTCGCCGGAAGCGTCATGATAGGGCGTCATGGTGGAGCGGACCATGACCTGCTCTTGATTCTTTCGGACGTGAGTCAGTATCCCTTCCCATTTGCCATGAATTAGTACTTCCTGCTTGATCGTCCGGGGTAGATCGGCGGCCACGTCTTCAGGGGTATTGAGTATTTCCGAATTGGCTCGACCGAGCATCTCCTCGTCCGTGTAGCCGTACATTCGCCGAGCGCCTTCATTCCACAAGATGATCACCCCATCAAGCGTTTGCGCGACAATTGAATGGTCAGTGGACGACTGGATGATATTGGAGATGAACTCCAATGCCTCCAGCGGGCGGCTTCCCACGATGGCGGAGTGGAAGAGCGAGGGCTTCATCTGCGATTCTTTCGTTGTGCCACGAATCTGCCACCCTCTTCTGGTCCAAGTCCGTGGATAGGACAGAACTTGATACCTGACGGCAAAGCCCTCACGGAATTCTCAGGGTATTTTTCGGAACTGTGGTAACCGAACTGCGGCGTTGATTGTTGCGTGGCTCGACTTTCGATCAACAAGTGCAGGCTCACTCAAGATTTGTGAGAGTCCGTCCGGCAACTTGAACCAATCGAATTCGATGAAAACAAGGATCGACATTAATGAGTATTATCGCTCACGATTCCCGTTGATATTCACAGGGAAACTCCAGGGGGCAAGGCGGAAAAAACCAAGTGCATGCCGTGTCTGTGTGCCCATCCGTTTACCTGCGCCTTGGATGTCCGCAATTGTTAGAAAAAGCGAGGTTGAATGAGCCGAGCACGGAGCCGACGGCGATTCAACCCCCTGGTTAAACGAAAAAATCTGGTCAAGTGTCGGGAGCCACAATCCCCTTACGGATCGCATAACGTGTCAGGCTGGCGATGTCGTGGATGTCAAGCACTTTCATCAACTCCCCGCGGTAGGTCTCAGCGGTTTTGACACCGATGCTGAGTTCTTTGGCGATCTCCTTGGTCGATCGACCTTCCGCAATCAGTTGCAGCACCTCGCGCTGACGGGGCGATAGTCGCTCCAGTGACGTCTGCTCTTTATCCATCCGCCCGATGCAAGCGGTAACGACATGTTGCGAAATCGCCGAACTGAGAAATATCTCGCCTCTGCCGACAGCCCGAATCGCCTGTTCCAATTCGGCCGGATCGGCGGTCTTTACAAGGTATCCCGCCGCACCAGCGCGCAGCGTCTGCAACACACTGTCCTCGTCCGCGTTCATCGATAGCATGATCACCCGAGTGGTGCGGCTGATTCGAGCAACCCGCGCGGCTGCATCCAATCCATTGAGGCCCGGCATCATGATATCCATCAACACGACGTCCGGCATGTGTGCCTCGATCAGCCTCAGTCCATCGCGGCCATCGCACGCTTCGGCGACGACTTCGACACCGATGACAGCCTGCAGCAGCGAACGAATGCCAGCCCGAAAGAGGTTATGGTCGTCTACAAGTACGACTCGAATTGCAGGCATGACAATTAATCCTCCATTTTCTCCGACAGTTCGATGGCTCCGCTCAACGGGAAAGACGTACGAACCTGGGTACCAACCCCCAGTACTGATTCTACGTACAGTACTCCTCCGAGCAGTTGAACACGCTCCGCCATTCCCAACAAGCCAAGGCACCCGCGCCTGACTGCCTGCTCCTGTACGAGAGCCATATCAAAGCCTCTTCCGTCATCGCGGACAATCAGCTCCAGGGCTTCATCGCTTTGGCGCAATTCGATCCAGACTTGCCGCGCAGCGGCGTGCCGGACCACGTTGGTTAACGCCTCTTGCGCCACACGAAAGCAAGCGATCTCCACATTGGGAGAGCGCATTTCCGAGGAAATGTGGCCCGAGACCTGGACCACCCACCCATTCCGATACCGATGCTTCTCGGCGAGCCAGTTCAGAGTTGCTTCCAGACCGTGCGTGTCAAGCATCGTCGGTCGCAACTCAAGCGACAGGTTACGCACCTGTTCCCCTGCATCCCTCAAGAGTTTGGCGCATTCGTCTAAACCCGAGTGAGCGGACTCCCCGGCCAGACCACGCGCGGCGTGGAGGTGCAACGTGATGGTGGCCAGAATCTGACCAAACTCGTCGTGCAATTCGCGGGCCAAATGCCGCCGCTCTTCTTCTTGAACTTCGACTAATCGCCTTGAAAGTGCTTGCATTCTGGCAGCATATTGCTCCAAAGCGTGCTCTGCTGGTGGACGCTGTTGCGCTTCCCGTTCCACCTCACACAGCTTGGTGAGAACATGTAAAAAGCCACTGGATTGGGACAGAACTTGTTGTTCCCACGGTTGTTTGGCGGTGTCGAAGACGACGGGAATGGATTCAATGGCTGGCTCGGCTCGCAATCGGCGAACAAACTCTCCCCCATCCATGGTTGACATCTCGAAGTCAGCGATGATCAGATCGGGTAGCTCGGCTACGGCGACAGCAATCCCCTCGACTCCGTCAGTTGCATTGAGCAGGCGATGGCCCCAGTTTTCAAGAAGAGTTACCAGATACTGTTGGTTGGCAGGTTGAGCATTGATGATCAATATCGTCATCCTAACCCGTTCGTTTTCCACTTTCACAGTCAAGTCTTGTCCTCGGTCAGAACGACCTCTTATTCAATGCGACGTAGGATGAATCGAAGCAGTTGGCGTTGTCCCAGCGAGAGGTTCCGCTGAGTTCGCCGAACCGACCATTGGATCTGGGTATCAAACCAGCCATACGGCTCTCACGCTGCGGAGCGAGAAATTCGCCACTACGCCTTTAAATTGGTGGGGTATTGCTAACTTGGCGGGATATGAATCGGTGGGGTTTGCGATCGGATCGCAATGTCAAGCAAGACTTCTCGAAATCCGAACTATGTGATTGATAATTAACGAATCATTATACCGCGCTAACCTTGGCTATGCCGGTCGAACCATTGTCCTGATCAGGGAATTTGAGCTTCTGATCGGCAGGTCCAAGGTTACACCGCTCTAGCCAAAAGTGCAGAGACGGCTAAGTGCAGCGGCGTCCTATGAACTTATTATCGCACTGAATCGTAGTCTCTGCATACAGGGAAATACCAGGGGTGAGAGCAGAAAAAAACAGGGGGTCCGCGAAAAACCGTGTCACTCCTCGGCGTCTGCAGATTCCTGCCTGGCGTTGTTTATGGGGAAAGACGCACATATGTGGGTGTGACTTCCCGGTTCGGATTCAACGACCAGGCTACCACCTAGAATCTGGACACGCTCTGCCATCCCCAGCAGACCGAGACCTCCGCGTCTAGTGGACTGCCCCTGCGTGCGAATCACATCAAATCCCACGCCATCATCGCGAACGACCAACTTCAGAATGCTCTCGCTCTGACTCAATTCGATCCATACATTACTTGCTGCGGCGTGGCGCATTACGTTGGTCAGCGCTTCCTGCACCACACGGAAGCAAGCAATCGCCAATTTGGGAGCAAGTGGTTCCAGTGGCAGGTGGCCCACGATATGTACAGCACAGCCCCCCCTCTGCTGGTGCTGCTCAGCGAGCCAGCGCAGCGAGGTTTCCAGCCCGAAGCTGTCGAGCATAGTTGGACGCAGTTCGAGCGCCAGGCTGCGCACCTGCTTCCCAGCTTCCCGCAGGAGCGAGGAGCATTCGTTCAAGTGGGGAACCGCGTCCGGCCCGGCTAGGCCCCGTGCCGCATGGAGGTGCAAAGTTATGGTCGCCAGAATCTGGCCGAACTCGTCATGTAATTCGCGGGCCAAGTGGCGACGCTCTTCCTCCTGGACTTCGAGCAGCCGGTGCGAAAGGGTTTGTAAGCGATCCGCAGATTCACGCAGGGCTTCCTCGGCCCGCTTGCGTTCGGTGATATCCCGGTGAGCGCAGAGATGAAGGCCAGGCAGAATGTTGGCGACCGAGCGGAATTCAACCTCCCGGGTCGTGCCACTTTTACACAATACCGTGATCTCGCCGCTCAGCGATCCGTCAGAGAGTAAAAGCTCCAACAATTGATGGATACGCTGGCGCGTCTCGACTGGAGTGACATCCCAAATCGTCAACTGGACGAGTTCGTCCCGACTGTAACCCAGTAGCTTGCAGGCCGCCGGATTTCCCTCCACGTACCGGCCGCTTTGATCAAAAAGAAATATTGGGTCAAGGGCATTTTCAAAGATGGCGTGGGAGCGCCGTCGGTTTTCCTCAAGCATCTCTTCTACGCGCCTGAGTCCCGTGACGTCCTGAGCCGTTCCAACCAGGCGAATCGGCTCGCCTTGCTCGTTCAGAATGACTCCACCGCGGTCGTGCAATACACGAGTGCTGCCGTCTGCAAGGGTGATTCGGTAGTCACAACTGAAATTGCGGCGATCGCGAATTGCCTCCTCTACCGTTGCGCGAATCCGCTCGACATCGTCCGGCACGAGGAATTTCAGGAACTGCCGGTAGGAGAGGTCAACCTCGTCCGCTTTGGCGCCAAAAATGCGGTAGAGTTCGTCGGACCATGTGACCTCATTGGTACGTAAATCCCGTTCCCAACTGCCGATGTGCGCGACTTGCTGTGCCTCGGCGAATCGACGTTCGCTTTGCTTGAGCTTTTCGAGGGCATGTTCCCGCTCCTGCTCGGCTGTGCTCGCCCGTTTCAACTGTGAAATCCACCAGTCTACTCGCCGCTTCTTGAATTCGGGGGTCGTTCCGGCGTGGTCTTGCATCAATAATATTTCTGGACTTTCGTAATAGGGGTTGAGAAAAACCTGGTCATCTAGGATCACGAGAGGGTGGGTTCGAATGACGTCATGAATGCACGGCGAGTCAAAGCGAGATTTATTGTACTGGCATAAGACCACCGACTTGCTGCTTTTGAGCAAGTGATTAAAGAGCGCCTCGTATTCGATCAACCGATCGCAAATGGAATCCGCTTGTAATGCCCAAGTCATTTCGCCCACCAAGCGCAATCCGGAAAAACCGGCGGCGAGTGCCTCGACCTCCGCCTCATGGACAAAGTCCGTCATCACTTGGGGAACAAAGTTCCCAGTCCGGAGGTAAGTGTCCTGGCTGGTTTGTAAACGCAAGGCGCCACGAAGGAGTTCTTGATCCACATTCACACCAGCCGCTGAAAGGGTCTCAGCAACTTCTTTGATTGTATGTTCGTCCGCAATATAGAGACAGCGCGCTTTTTGATTGATCCCTTCTTTGATGAACTGTACCGCCGCGTCTAATTGCTCGTCCGCATTTTCGTAGATCGAGCAGATATGATCGCCGTATTTCAGTTTGGAGAGTTCTTGCTCCAGATTGGTTGACATGATCGTGCTTTCGGCAATTCGGAGACACGCCGTCAGTGCTGGCAGGAGCTCATTCGAGGGAGTTCACCAGGGCGACAAGGCAATAGCAAACCTGCCTGAACAACGGCATCGGATGCAAATGTTGTGCCGATCGCCCCCGTAGCAGAATTTGAACTCTCCCATTCGGTTCCGTTGCGAACGAACCGATCGATCGCGTGAGGGGAATAGTCTGCCTCTCCGCCTCAAAATCTGTATGAACATTATTCAGCTCCGTATTCACGAATCATATCGGGATGTGTTTCCTGGATTCGACTTTCGCCAGTATGGAAATTGAGGGATTTAACTGCAACCGCTGGCTAGGGCGGCAAGAGTTACGATGATCGAACAACCACACAGTACGGTAACATGCGTCGGTCCGGCACACCGAAGTGAATCGGCAGTTAAATCATAGGTGCGCGTGCCGATTCCAATCGTGCCATCACCCTCTTGCTTCTCAACTCGTAGGACCTGTGCACCACCAGGCCGATTCCTAGGCGACTGCCTCAAATCCTGCTAATTGGCCTTCCGCGATGTCCAGTCCGCGGATTGATGTTTTTGAAATTCTTTCCCGTCTCTTGAGGTTTTCTTTTCGTGACGGAACCGCTGAGTCCGAAACAGATTGCGACAGCCGGTTCGTCCGTCGATTCCGCCGCAAATTCTTTCCTCTTTTTTTTGGCACATGTCTTGCCTTGACGCTAATAGAGAGAGTCCCCGAGTAGGCGTTCCCGAATCGTTCACGAATTCGTCGAGGAGAAATTCCATGTCCGACAGTAACCGCCGAGACTTCCTCGCTGGGGCGGCTCTGTTCGCAGCCGCCACTACAGCGATGTTGGCAAACCGAACGACTGAAGCCGGTGACCCGAGCTTTATGAACAATGTTCCTGATCCTGCGCTTGCCGGCAAAGAGTTACCCACTTTCAAGTTCGCCCTGGAAAAGTCGGAAGGCAAGGTGATTGGTAAGAGCTTTGGCAAAGAGGCCACCGTCGAGCAATTACCGATTTCAAAGGGCATCGCGGGGGTTTCGATGAAGCTGGAACCAGGTGCCATGCGCGAATTGCATTGGCATGCGACTGCAGCCGAATGGGCATTCGTGGTCGAAGGGCGAGTCCGAACGACCGTCATCGACCCTGACGGGAACGCAGAAACGAATGATTTCGGACCAGGGGATGTGTGGTTGTTTCCACGCGGCCACGGCCACATGCTCGAATGCCTGAGACACGAGCCGGCGCATTTCATTCTGATCTTCGATAACGGCTACTTCTCGGAATTCGGCACATTCAGCATCAGCGATTGGATCGGCCACACGCCGAAGCCGCTGTTGGCGAAGAACTTTGGCATTCCCGAATCGGCCTTTGATGGATTTCCCAAGGACGAAGTGTACTTCGCTCGCGGCGCCGTACCACCTGAGAAGCAAAGTACTCCGCTCCAGGGCCGGAAGTTGCCGGCGCAGACACACAAGTTCGAACTCCTTGAACAACCGCCCCATAAGGTCTTCAAAGGAGGCCGTGAGTGGCGGGTCGATTCCAGGCGGTTCCCGATTTCGAAGACGATCACAGGCGTGATTTTGGACCTTGAGCCAGGCGGGCTGCGCGAACTGCATTGGCATCCGAATGCCGACGAGTGGCAATACGTGATCGAGGGGAACGTCAGTGTGACAATGTTTGGCTCACACGGCCGGTACCGAACTGAAACGATGGAAAAGGGAGACGTCGGTTACATCCCGCAAGGCTATGGGCACTCGATCGAGAATATTGGGAACAAACAGTGCCGGATTCTCATCGGATTCAACTCAGGTGTGTACGAGGCGATCGATCTGTCGCAATGGTTCGCCGGAAATCCGGTCGATGTGCTGGCCACCAACTTCAGCAAGCCTGCGTCGTTGTTTGAGAGGTTTCCCAAGCAAGATGTGTTCATTTCACCCCAAGGAGAACCGCAATAGCAAGTCTTCTCGCGATGACTTTGTGCGTCTGGTGCGGTCGGGCGGGGCAATTCGCCCCAAATTCCCGATTGATCCGATCTCTGCTCGTAGTTTACGGAGCAAAACATGCAGCCTGAAAATCACGAATCCAGTTTCATTAGACGACTTTTGCTGATCGTCTTCGTTAGTCTAAACGTACTGGATTTGCTCTTCACATCTCACTTTGCGCCGAATGTGAGTCGAGCCGAAGAATCGCCACGTTCGAAGTCGGTCGCGGAAACTTCTAATGAACGCTCCGCGTCAAAAGTCGATGATTTGCTCAAAGAAGCGCAACGTCACTTCAAGCCACTCCCTAAGGATCTGGCGACTCAGGAATTCCCAATTAATCCGGACCTAGTAACTCTGGGCCGCAAGTTATTCTTCGACCCGCGAATTTCCGCGGATGGAACAGTCAGTTGTTCGCGGTGTCATCAAGCTGCTCTGTACGGCACCGATGGGCTCGCAAAGTCACACGGAGCGCACGACAAGGTGCTTCCCCGCAATGCCCCAACCGTATTCAATGCCAGTTTGCATTTCAAGCAACACTGGCGGGGCGAATTGCAGTCTGTCGAGGAGCAGGCGAAACGGTCGCTGGTGGGACCAGGATTTGCCAATCCAGACTACGTCACGGCAATGACCAAATTGAAGGCGATCCCCGGATACTCCGAGATGTTCCTGAAGTGCTTCCCAGGCTCGGCCAATTCAGTAACCGAAGACAACTGGGGCAAGGCGATCGGTGCGTATGAGCGAACGCTGGTCACGCCATCTCGATTCGACGAGTTCCTCAATGGAACTACCAATGCCCTCACAAGTGCGGAACAACAGGGACTACGTACTTTTATTGGCACGGGTTGTGCCCTGTGCCACAACGGAGCTGGAATCGGGGGTGATAAATTCAGGAAGTTCGGCGTGCTGGAAGACTACTGGCCTGCGACTCACAGTAAGGACGTCGACAAAGGCCGATTCGATCTGACGAAAAATCTGGACGATCTCTACCTGTTTAAAGTCCCGGGCCTCCGCAATGTCGAGACGACGCCACCGTATTTCCATGACGGCTCGGTTACCAGGTTACCGGATGACGTCCGAATAATGGCTCGGGTGCAACTCGACGTGACCCTGTCCGAGCGCGACACGACAGCGATCGTGACATTCCTGAAGAGCCTGACAGGTAAGCGTCCGCAGGACTTCACCGACGCACCGATTCTCCCGGCCGCCGGATTCGACTCATCGGTCACTAGTACTGAGGACCAACATGCTACTCGCTGAGAAAAACAATTATCCCATCGATCGGGCACTGGCAAACGTGCAAATGTCGCGTATTTCAGGAAGTAGTTTGGTCAATGATGCGGATGAGTTGGCTGTCGAAGAACCGCTGGAAATCCGGCTCGGCTGCGACGTGGAAGGCAAACGCATTCACCGCGCCGTCTCAATTACGATGCGTACGCCCGGTCACGATCTGGAATTGGCGGTCGGATTTCTGTTTACCGAGGGAATTATCTTCGCACGGGATGAAGTGGCGGGGCTAGTCGCCTGCGGGGCCGGCAATGTTGCCCGAGTCAATTTGCGGCGCGGCAGCGAGGTGGACTTGTCGCGACTGGAGCGGCACTTCTACGCGACTTCAAGCTGCGGCGTGTGTGGCAAAGCGTCGCTGGATGCAGTGCGGGTTTGCCCCCGGAGTCGCCCTGTGGACGGCCTTCCCGTCGTCGACGCGGCTGTCATCCACCGGCTGCCGGCGACTTTACGGGCGGCCCAAGCCGTGTTCGACCGCACCGGCGGCCTACACGCATCGGCACTCTTCAATTCCCAGGGTGAAATGGTGTGCCTTCGCGAAGATGTCGGCCGGCACAACGCTTTGGATAAGTTGATCGGTGCTCAATTCCTGGCTGAGCGTACGCCCCTCACGCAAAGTGTGTTGCTGGTCAGCGGCCGGGTCAGCTTCGAATTGGTTCAGAAGGCGGCGGTGGCGGGTATCCCCATTCTGGCGGCAGTCGGCGCTCCGTCGAGTCTGGCGGTCAGCCTGGCCCGCGAGCACGGCCTGACGGTCCTCGGCTTTGTGCGCGAAGATCGCTTCAACATCTACACTGGTAGCGAACGCATTCGTCATGCCGGAGCAATGAATCCGCTGCTGGATTATGAATCGCTGGAGCCGCCGCCACTCATCTAATCGGGAGATTTTGTAATGGATGAATTGAATCAAACGCCAGCGGAAAGTAGCACTTCCAGTGGACAATCCTCGGCCGATTATCAGCCACAGCACGAAGTACCTCACACCTCAACGGCGCAAAACGAGGCGAAGGCGCCAGAGGCTCAATTGGTTGGCGGGCACGGTGATGTGAATCCGCAGATGTCTGAGCAATTGATGGGACTCCGTCAGCGAGAGCCGGAACGCAAAGCGACCGGAATCAAGGCCGTAATCTCCAGTTTTCACTATGCCTGGGGTGAGGCAGGGTTGATGCGCGGCACGTTGCCGCTCTTGCAGCTCAATCAGAAGGACGGCTTCGACTGTCCGGGTTGTGCCTGGCCTGACTCGGATGGCAAGCGTTCGAGATTCGACTTCTGCGAGAACGGGGCCAAGGCCGTTGCACATGAGTCGGATCGCCGCCGCATGACGGCGGAATTCTTCGCCTCCCACTCGGTAGCCGAACTGTCGCAACAATCAGACTATTGGCTGGAACAACAGGGTCGATTAACCGAGCCAATGGTCCTCCGAGCGGGAGCGACGCACTACCAACCCATTTCCTGGGACGACGCATTCACCTTGATCGCAAGCGAGTTGAACGATTTGGCTTCGCCTGATGAGGCGATATTCTATACGTCCGGAAAGGCGCCGAATGAAGTCGCTTTTGCCTACCAACTTTTCGCGCGGCAGTTCGGCACGAACAACCTGCCCGATTGTTCCAATATGTGCCATGAAGCCAGCGGCACAGCGCTGAATCGCGTGTTGGGTTTCGGCAAGGGAACCGTCAAGCTGGACGACTTCGCCAAGTCACAACTCATTTTTGTCGTCGGCCACAATCCTGGGACAAATCACCCGCGAATGTTGACTGAGCTCCAGGCCGCCAAACGGAATGGCGCCAAAATCATCGCCGTCAATCCTCTACCAGAGACTGGCCTGATCGCATTCATGAACCCACAAGAGCCTTTGGGATTGCTCGGCGCCGCCACGCCGATCGCTGACTTGTTTTTGCAAGTGCGGATCAATGGCGACGTGCCACTATTCAAGGGGATTCTCAAGGCGCTCATCGAAGCCGAGGATCGTCAATCAGGTTCGGCCGTGGCGTGGGACTTCGTACGAGACCATACTGCGGGCGTGGAGACGCTGCTCAATGACGTTCGCTCCGCCTCTTGGGACGATATTGTACGGGTTTCGGGAATCGAGCGATCCCAGATTGAAACTGCCGCTGAATGGGCTCGGGCGACCGATCGCATCATTGTCAGTTGGTGCTTGGGGGTCACTCAGCATCACAATGGCCCAGGCAACATTCAGGAAATGCTCAACCTCTTGTTGCTGCGCGGAGCAATGGCGAAGCCCGGGGCTGGTGCGAGCTGCGTCCGTGGGCATTCGAACGTGCAGGGCGATCGCACCATGGGAGTGTGGGAACGTCCGAAGCCAGAGTTCCTGGATGCACTGTCCGAAGCGTTCCACTTCCAACCGCCGCGCGAGCACGGCTTCGACTCACAGAAGTCGGTCAAGGCGATGCACGACGGCCGCGGAAAGGTATTTGTCTCACTGGGCGGCAATTTTCTGCTCGCCCTTTCGGACACGGCCTATACCGCGGAGGCCCTCTCTCGCACGAACCTGACCGTGCGGATTGGCACAAAGCTCAATCGCTCCGACCTCGTCACCGGTCGGCAAGGACTGATTCTGCCCTGTCTCGGACGCACCGAGGCTGATATGTCTGCACCGACCAGCTCACGGCCCGCGACCCAACAATTTGTGAGTTGTGAGAACTCAATGGGAGTGGTCCAGTGGTCGCGGGGCACGTTCACCCCTGCTTCGCTACAGCTCATGGGCGAGACCGCTATCGTCTGCCGCATGGCTCACGCCGTGCTCGGTAGTCGGACCACTGTCGATTGGCCCGCCTGGGCCGATGACTATGACCTGATTCGCGACGGGATCGCGAAGGTCATCCCAGGCTTCAAGGACTACAACGACCGGGTCCGGCAACTTGGAGGGTTCTATTTGCCGAATCCGCCGCGCGAAAATATCTATCAAACTGACACAGGCAAAGCGAACTTCTCCGTCAATCCCATCCCCGAGCATCATTTGGAGCCGGGCCAATTTGTCATGACGACTGTTCGCAGCCACGACCAATTCAACACCACAATCTACGGGCTGCACGACCGCTATCGTGGACTGCACTACGAACGACGGATCGTGATGCTGAATCGTGAGGACATGGCCGAACTGGGGATTCCGCCTCGCGAATTGGTCGATGTGACGAGCCACTGGAAAGGACAGACACGGACGGCCAACAACTTTCTCGCCGTTGAGTATCCAATCCCGCGACGTTGCGCAGCGATGTACTACCCCGAGGCCAATGTGCTGATCCCAATTGAGAGCACGGAGCCCTTAAGCAACTGCCCCACCTTTAAACACACGATCATCAGCTTGCGACCGGCCAGAGGAAATCAGAACTCTTCCACTTAGAGGCAAACAAACAACCTGACTACTCTCCCCTCGCCCCGGTAATCCGGGGAGAGGGGTCGG
>JAQGHT010000095.1 GCA_028291565.1 Planctomycetaceae bacterium
AACAAGTCCACGCCGTCGAACTTCACGCCGTTCACGCTGGCTTGTGACGTCAAATTGAGCATCGTATCGAGGTCAATAAACGACTCGGCACCGGGAGATCCTTTGCCGACGATTCCGGGCCACATGGCATTGTGCAGTTTTGGAAAGTTATTGGGCATGGTGCAGTCCTTCTTGGTAAATCACAGCCGGCGGGCCGATCAAGTCGAGGCGATCAGGCAATCCCGTACAACATTCGTCAAATTGTATTCGTCGAGTCCACTTGGACAGAAAGCCGGCCCACATTGGCCGGCTTTTTGAACGTCACACATCGCTTACTTTTTCTTCAGATTCTTGTACGCTCCGATTTCAGGAGCATCCGGACATGCGTCCGGTCCAAAATAGCGGAGTGAAACGAGAGGTTCGTGTTTGCTGGTATTCTCAATCACAACCCCTTCCTTCGCGGCCTTTTCGGTCACGAAGACTTCGTCTTCAGTCATTTCACCGTAACGAATCATCGCCGGAGTGTGCAATCGCAGGTTTCCAACATCGCCTTCACCTTGCACGGTGATCCACCCGTAGGCGCCGCCGTCCATAACGATTACCTTGGCTCCTGGATTGACAGTCAGTTCTTTAGCCGTAAATAGCTGCTTTTCAGCAACTTTTCCGTAAACAATCCAGCGATCAACATAGCCGTCTTTTTCGGTGTTTGCAACCGGGACGGGCTCCTGATAGTGATTGTCCTTGAAATTCGGATCCACATTCTGATCCCAATCCAGGGCATCGACCAGGTACTTGGTATCATCGTGCTCCATGAGTTTTACCAATCCTTCAGGGTGTCAATCGCGAAAATAGAAACAGCGCAACCACGAACCATATTGGTCGCCGCAACTGACCCGGAAGATGTTGAATTCAGATGAAACACCAAGGGCGAATCGAAGTTCACTGGATTGAGAAATGCTGACAACACATGCATAACACTGGAGCACTGTTGGCATTTATTGAGCAGCCAAATACTCACAACCTGTTTTGTCAGGGACTTTTGAGCGCAATGCCATTGATCCAGTGTGAGCTCTTTTTATGGTGGATGGGATTTGTTTTCAAGCAACAGGCGGCGAAATAGTGCGTTGAGAGCACCGCGTGCGGAAAGGATTGGCTCGAAATCGACATCTTGAACGCCTCGTCTTTAGCGATCTGCACGCATTTCGCGAAAGTTCCTCGTCATTCTGGTCAATTTCATTCTCGTCAATTCAGTCCCAGATCCTCGTAAACGGCTGAATTCAAAAGCCTGATGCGCTTGCTGTGCCGCGCCTCGCCTGGGGTGCCATTCAACACCACCGCCAGCACCAGTTGATGCGCGGGATCCGCCATGCCGCATGAGGACTGGAATCCACCGTGCCCAAATGCCATCGACGAAGCATGCAGACCGAAACTGTAGGGCACGGTTTGTGGACCATACTTTGACGAATTGACAATGAAACCCAGCCCCCAGTCAATCTGATGCTGGAAGGTCTCGTCAAACATTCCAACTCGCTGGGGGTGAGTCAACAGGTCCACGGTGTCTGCCTGCAATATCCTGCCGCGGCGCCCCACTCCTCCGGCCAACAGCGCTTCGTAAAATCTGCCCAGCTCGCGAATTGGCCCCCGGCCACCGCCTCCGGGCGAACACGATGTACAATACGGTTCCTCGTGCCATGGCTGCAGCCTCGGTGCAACCCCTCGTTCCGTCAGCCACATCTTGCCGATGCGCAAGCCATAGTCCACAAATTTCTCTCGAGGCATTCCCACCCACGAATCTCCCATTTCGAGTGGTTCGAAGATTTCATCCCGAACATAACGAGAATACTCTCGTCCATCCACGCGCCGGACGATTTCACCAAGAATGAACCAACTCGATGCCACGTGATACCCCGCCTTGGCGCCGGGAATCCAGCCGGGCTCAAGGGGCAGGGCACAAATGCTGGCAATGATTTCATCCCAAGGTGTACCAAGGGTTTCCCTCCCTTTACCACGAAAACCACAGGTGTGGGTCAAGATGTGCCGCAGTGTGATCGCGGATTTCCCCCCCTGATCGAATTCAGGAATAAAGCGCGCGACACGATCATCGAACTGCAGCAGACCACGTTCAAACAATTGCCCAATCGCTACCGCAGCCAGCGGCTTTGAACCAGACATCCAGGGCATTAACATTTCCGACGTGACGAAAACGTCAGGTTGCGAAGTCCCAAAGCCAATGTCGGCGATCACGACCCCAGCTTGCGACAAGTAGGCCTGACCGCCGAAATGCAGGCCCGCGGCGATGCCGGCCTCCAGTTCTGCGGTAAATCGCGGCAAACGGTCTCGAACGTCATCAATGGCCATACTGACTCCGTGTGAAACAGGAACAAAAAGAAAACCCGGCGACCTCATGGTGCCGGGTTTTTAAGACACTTTTCGGGGTCCCTCCGCCATAGGACTTGTCCCGGTGGGGCCACAACGGGGCGGCAGAGATCAGCGAAAAGTGTCGTTTTAATGTCCAATTGACGCAGCAACTGAAAGTGAACACACAGATGACATCAGTGTTGTGTCTGAAGTGAGCCGCACTGACACTGCGTCAGCCTCTCAAAGGTCTCCAGAATCACCATTACCCGAGATCACTGTTGGAAACTGCAACTATTTCGCGAGTTCAGCTTCGATGGCCTTAATCACTTCTGGCGCATCCGGCTTCACCCCTGGCGCAAAACGATTCACGACTTCGCCATTCTTGTTCAGCAGGAACTTTTCGAAGTTCCAGGTGATCTCACCACCGAACTTGCCGTTCTTCTCTTTCGACGTCAGGAACTGGTACAGTTCGCATTTCCCATCCCCTTTGACGACCACCTTCGAGAACATGTCGAATTCCACACCATAATTCTTGGCGCAGAATTCCGCGATTTCCTTATTCGAACCTGGTTCTTGTTTGCCAAATTCATTGGCGGGAAATCCAAGAATGGCCAGCCCTTTGCCTTTGTATTTACCATGCAACTCTTCAAGTCCCTCGTACTGAGGTGTCAAACCGCACTGACTGGCGACATTGACAATCAGGACGACCTTACCGGCATACTTTGACAACTTGACTGGCTTCCCTTCCAAACTGTCCATCGTAAAGCTGAGGGCTGGCGCCACCTTTTCGCCTCCCTTTGACTCCGCCGATTTCTCTTCCGCCTTCTTCTCCACCTTCTTCTCCACCTTCTCGGCCAACGACAGTGAAGCTGAGAAAGCAAGAGACAAAACCGACACAACTGCAACTGCAACAACACGCTTCATGGAACATCTCCTGATAGTGCGAATCTCGTGAACGGATCGACGAACTTGGATGAATTGTGCCGTCAGCAGACTGGAACGGCAAGTGTTCAATACAAGATTTGAGCCTGCAATTGTCAGGTAGCCGCCATGGCATGGTGCAGATACCAGCCGACAGTCTGAGCCATCAAAGAATGGGACTGAAGCGTCCAATTGGCGGACTTGAAAGTAATCAACGCCACCAGCGCCGAGAATTCTGGAGTTACGCAGTTTTGTGCCACTACGCCACGATCACCCCGGGGCACCGATGGGTCTCGTGGAGCGCGTTCGGCAGACTCAATCAAATCGTCGAATAACGATTACCCAAATTGTCGTCAGATCTGACGCAAGGTCAGTGATGACGGGATTTCTGGACGGTATGCATGCAGGCCTGCCTGGCGTCAAAATCAACGCAGCTTCAAGAGCCGAGAACCACAGATGCGAATTTGCGGTGAACCCTAAGACAATCGGCCGTGGACGTCGAGACGCCATTAAAAAAGGACCCGGCAGAACGAGCTCCCTGAGCCAGTAACAGATCACCAGTGTCAGATCACCTGAATCTCATTCACAACTTCAAATCCAGTCAACTCTGCGAGGACCGCCTGTGACGCCAATTGTTTATAATAGTACGCCCGCGTTCGCCCCCACAGTGTGATCTCAGATTTGGACACGTCGATCCGCAGGTCACCGATCATCCGATTGGTCCGTTCGTGAACCAGTCGATTCAAAGTATCCAGCAATTCGCGGCAACGAAAGACTTGTTCGTCAAATTCGGCCTGTTGACCAAATTCCGGCTCCAGCAACACAACAGACATAATGCAGTCCCATCCTTGATGTACATTAACTCGTCAACTCAGCGAATACAATTTCAAACCGACGCCACGACAAACGAACTTGTGCCAGAGCTTCCCCGGGGAAGCTGGCGGTCCAAATCCAGACTTTGATGACGAAAAACCAGCCATTTCGTCGGAATGATGCACATGCTGCATGACGCGACACTTCGCGGCCAGGCACTGAACAACCAGAACCCGGCCTTAAGAAAAACACGACCGCGCCAAGCATCCATTGATGGCTTATACCGGAACATCATTCCGTAAACTGGTAACCTCGGCCAACTGACGACGAAAGAGCAGCCCAGCCCTTCACAAAAAATGGCACTGGACAGTCCTTTGAGTTCCACTTCACCAAAGTGCTACTCAAACAGCCCAAACCTCTACAAGTTGACTCCACTTCTGGAGTCACCCCGTCGTGGAGTTTCACTGTAGGTTGTTCACATCCATGTGCCAGAATTCAAGCAATCGTCACATTGCGATCAACAAACCGGCTTGCAAACATCGTAATCGAATGCAAGACATCCGGCTATCGGCTGCCTTCAATCCAGAATAAGTGTCCATTCACAGCGTGGATACTGAGATACGAAGGCTAATTGACACTCTTTGATCGATGATGGAAGTAGACTGTAGCTTTGGTGGAGTAAATCGTCAAACAAAATCAGGCCGTTTTTATCGATTTCTGTAAATTGTCAGAGAGATTTGTCAGCATCGCAAGCCCCCTCACTTACCACCGCCTTTACAACCCCATTGAATGACAGCACTTGTTCGCTTCAGACTTATTCGAATATACTGTACCGCGAACGACTTGAGACAACCGTCGTCAAACCGATGACGAATTAGGCACGTTTGTCTCGCGTAATAGATCACCCTCG
>JAQGHT010000118.1 GCA_028291565.1 Planctomycetaceae bacterium
CCAAGGCGAAAGCCATGATCTCAATGTTCATGCAGGGCGGGCCCAGCCATGTCGACTTGCTGGACCCCAAGCCCAAACTCAATGAACTCGACGGCAAAAACTTTCCTGGAGACATCAAGTACGACAACGCCGCTCAAGCGAGTTCCAAAGTCCTGGGCTGTCCATGGAAATTCGCCAAATACGGACAAAGCGGGGCCGATGTTTCGGAACTCCTGCCAAATCTGGCCGAGATCGTCGACGAGATCAGCATCATTCGTTCAATGAAAACCGGCGTCAACAATCATGGTCAATCGATCGATGCGCTCAACACCGGCCGAGCTATCGCGAACCGACCCTCGCTGGGCAGTTGGATGACCTATGGTCTCGGTTCGGAAAGTCAGAATTTGCCGGCGTTTGTCGTCTTGACCGATCCCGACGGCTTGCCCGTGCTGGGTGTCCAGAATTGGTCGAATGGGTTCTTGCCTTCATTGTATCAAGGAACGGTCGTCCGGCCTCGTGAACCGCGAATCCTGAATCTCGATCCACCACCAATGGTCAAAGGCGCCCCACAGGCTCGGTATCTCTCGTTCTTATCGGAACTCAATAAGGAACATCTGCAAAAACATCCCGGTGAACTGGACCTGGAAGCTCGTATCGCGAGCTACGAATTGGCCGCGAGAATGCAGTCCGCGGCCAAAGAAGCGATGGATCTCAGCCAGGAAACCGAAGCCACGCACAAGATGTACGGTATTGATGAGCCCGCGAGTAAAGAGTATGGCGAGCGATGCCTGATCGCGCGGCGACTTGTGGAGCGTGGTGTGCGTTTTGTGCAGATTTATACTCGATTCCAGCTCTGGGACCATCATGGTGCGATACGCACAGCATTGCCGGCTACCTGCAAGAAAACAGACAAACCTGCCGCAGCTCTCGTGAAGGATCTGAAGGCTCGCGGTCTACTCGATTCCACGCTGGTCCATTGGGGTGGTGAAATGGGACGTTTGCCGGTCATCCAGAATGATGCTGGAGCCGCAAATGTGGGACGAGATCACAACACGCATGGTTTCACGATGTGGCTCGCGGGCGGAGGTATCAAAGGGGGTTGCATTTATGGGGCAACAGATGAGTTTGGACATCACGCGGTGCAAGACGTCGTGACCCATAGTGACTATCATGCGACTCTGTTCCATCTCTTTGGATTGGATCAGAACAAAGTCGTCTTTACCCGCAACCAACAGGAAGTGTCGTTAATCGACAAGCAGCCTTGCCGGATCGTGAAAGAGATTTTGAAGGCTTAAACAGCTTCATTGCACAAACAAGAACTCACGGGTATTCACCAGTGCCCAGATCACGTTGCCGTACCCGGAGTTGCCATGCTGCTTGATTTCCGCCAGGGCTGCGGCTCGTTCGTCGGCATCCGCCCGGCGACTTAAGACCATCTGAAAGATGATATCCACGCGCTCCGTTGGAGTTTTCCCGTCCGTCACGGTCTGGTACATGACCGATTTCTCTTCCAGCAGCATGTGCGTAATCGGTCCGTTGAACATCTGAAGTGCTTGAGGTACCGTGCCTTCGAGAGACGACGCGTCGATTGATTCGCGATCCGATTGCCCGAACTGACGTAGGAAGTGCCCCGGCGGAACCGGCTGCGGCAACTCGCACGCCCGGACCAGCAGCAGTCCTTTGTACGTGTAATTCTTGTTGCGAGCTTCTTTCATTTTGCCGCTGGTTGCTTCACGAAGTTTCTTATCTCGTTCCACGATTTCTTGCGCGGTCGCTTTCGCGAGATCGACATTCAACAATTCCGTGGTCACCTTCGCGGGTTCGATCTGATAGTGATCCGGATTGAATACTGCTAACGTGACAAACGAATCCCAGACTTGCTCTGCCGTCATGCGTCGCAAGACGGGGCCGGGAAAGTGATAGGGTTCGGCAGGATTGATTTCGGCGTGAGTCGCTTCTCGCTGATAGGCTTTGGTGTTGAGCAGGATTCGCAGATATTCCTTCATATCAAAGTTGAGCCGAATCATTTCCGATTCCAGAAATGACATGAGTTCAGGATTTTCCGCGACCGTATCGTCGCGCATCCCGTCAATGGGTTCGATCTGGCCGACTCCGAACACCTTTTTCCACAAGCGATTGGCGATCGTTTTGGCGAATCGGGGATTTTGTTTGGCCGTTAACCAACGGGCGAAAACTACGCGCGGCGAGTCTTCTTTCTTGAGCTCCACTGGGGGGCCAAAAATCGTCGTCGGTTTGACGAGTTCCCCCGGTTTGGCATCTGTGTATTGATAGTCGCCGGGCAGTTTCAGTTTACGATTGGAATTATGCACTTCAAACAGGTTTCCCTGCAGAAAGCGGTTGTATTTGCCCCCTCCATCAAACTTCTCATCGACCTTCTTCAGTTCTTCGCGCAACTTATTCACAACATTACCACCGCCGAACATTTTGTCGCCGGCCCCGCGCCGCGGTTGTACCCCAAACGTGAACGCGGCCATCTCGTAGAACTCGTGCTGCGTCCATTTGTCATGCGGATGATCGTGACATTGAGCACATCCGATCTGCGTACCTAAGAATAAGCGGACCGTGTTGTTCATGGCATCCAGAGGCATTCCGGCGTCGCGGAAAATGAACCCTGTTTCCGGATGTTCCCAGATCTTGCCCTCGGCCGTGAGCATTTCGTAAACCCACTTGTCGTAGGGTTTGTTGGTTTCCAGGCAAATCTTGACATACTCGCCGTAGGGGCGCCCCGGCACGTTATTCGTCAGACGCTCGTTCAATCTCAGAAGGTCGGCCCAGTAGTTGTAGAAATTTTTGGCATAGTCGTCCTGATTCAACAGTTGGTCAATTAACCGCGAGCGATGTTCGGCGTCCTTCTGGGACTTGAAACTGCGGAGTTCCTTATACGACGGAATATGCCCCGCGACGTCCAGATAGACTCGACGCGCGAATTGTTCGTCTGTCAGTACCGGATTCGGGGCGACTTTATGCTTCGCAAGGCTTTTTTCGATCAAGACATCAATCCGTGCGGCGGATTCGATGGCTTTCTTGCGAGAGTCCGGATGAAGTTTGGCAATGACGATCCGGCGTTCAGGGACCGGCAGCGGGGGCTCCACGGGTTTGTTGACATTCTTACCGGCCCGAATTTGGTTGGCCCGATTTTGCGCCAGGGCAGGATTTTGAAATGCCTGCAGCGAAAACCCCAAAAACAGACAAATTGCGGCCGAACCGCAAACTAAAGCGCTTGGGGATGGCCTGCAGGGTGATCTGAATGAAGACGGCAACTTAAGCATAGCATCGTTACCTGATGACTAATTCGCATCGTATTCGATGCGTTCTGTGAAACAGCGGCGTCATGGTGAATCTTAGCATATCAGACATTGTGATCGACAAGGTGAACGGAAGTCTGACCAATTCGTCATTTCCGGTAAGTCCTATTCCGCACAAGCTAGAGGCATATGCTACGACAAAGCCGCACGCAATCCACGAGTGGGGGCGACAGCTCAGCGAAAAGCGTTCAGGGATCTATCCGACTCAAAGGGACTCATCACGAACGACGATGAACGGCCCAGTTTGCTGAAACCATCAGAAAAACCGTCAATGTTGAGACTCTGGACTGGAACGCGCGCCAAGTTTTTTGAAAACTGTTGATCTGGCAATCGACATTGAGCGTTTCCTGTCTGGGGGGATCGTCGTGTCGATTTGCGTCGACTGTCGCGCATGTGCAATGGCGATTCTCGCAGAGAATCGGTACGATTCCTGCTGTTGAAGACCATTTTGCCCCGGTGTCTGTTGAATTGGCAGGTTTTCCCAAGGGGTCAGTGTGCGCCTGGGGCTGCTGTCCTTTCACAGATCTTTCGAAACTTCGGGCCTGAATTCAAGGGCCGAAGCATCCTGCTGATCGACATGATTGGCAGCATCGCGAATCGGGACTATTTTTTACACGCCGTCTCGGAACGGCAGGATCTGCGGTTAGTATGGAAGAAAAGCAGCGTTTTTCGAATTTTCTGTTGGTTGCGGCGGTCATTATCTGGGGCTGGTTCGTCTTCGTCGTCCCGAAAATGAACCCGCCCAAGAATCTGGCCGAAAAAAAGCTCGAGCAGAACGATTCCGTTGACGAGAAGGTGGAAGGCGAAGTTTCCGCAGATCCCGCAGGGGGCGAAAAAAAGGCTGAAAAGATCCCCGCAGGTGATGCGAAGAACGACGAGAAAAAACCTGCCGCCCCAGTGGCGAAGCCAGTTAAGGTGAAAGACTATCCGCAGCGCGATGACGTTCAAATCGGTTCGACTGATGTCGCCGAGAATTATCGGTTGCTGGTGAAATTTCACTCAACAGGGGCTGTAATTTCCGAAGTTCAATTGATCGATCCACGCTATCACGATCTGTCAAAACTGCGTCAGCCACTGAAACTGATCCAGATTGAGCCTGAAGCGGTGCTCAAAACGTTGCAATTGGATATTCCGGAAGTAGATCTGGAATTGAAGCCGTTCAAAAAGAAATTAACAGACGTCAATTGGGAACTCGTTAAGGATGAGTTGAAGGAAGATGCCGCAACGTGGCGCTATGTCACTCCGGATGACGGCCTGGAAATTCAAAAGAAGTTTTCCATTAAGAAGGCCGTTCCCGGCCAGAACAACGAATTCGAAGCCTATAAGATTGGCTTCGAAATCGTGTTGATTAACCACGGAGAAAAAAAGCGGACAGTCCATTACGAACTCTCGGGCCCCGTTGGTATCGCTCTAGAAAATCGATTCTACGCCCAGAAAACGCGTGACTTGGCACTGGGCTTCATTTCACCAGCCGGTGCAATCACTTCAAAACTTCTCACTCCGGCGACGTTGCACACGAATCTGGAGAATCAGAAAGAGGAGGAATGGTACACTCCACTGAAGTATGCTGGCGTTGACTCGCAGTATTTCGCCGCATTGCTGTTACCCGAGATGGACCAGAATAAAGAGCATTATTTTGAGAGCTCCAAAGCCGTGTTCGCGGATGAAGAGCCAGCCAACGCCAAAACGAATGCCCGATTGCGAAATGTGACTGTGCAATTCAAATCGGTTGAGCTCGACTTGCCGGCCGCCAAGCCAGCGAAAAAAGAGGGCAAAGCCGAAGATTTGCCGAAGATTGCACATCAGTTTCACTTATTTGCAGGACCGAAACGGGCCGATTTGTTGCGGCCAATGGGTGCGGAAAACATTATCGATTATGGAATCTCCGGCCGCCTGGGAATTCCCCAGGCCCTGTTGACTCTGTTGTCGTTTTACAATGCCGCCTTGTCTTTCCTGCCCTGGTCTTATGGTTTCGCCATCATCCTGTTGACGATCACGGTCCGCAGCTGCATGTTTCCACTGTCACGCAAGCAGGCCGTGATGGCCGCCAAAATGCAGGAACTGCAACCCGAGTTGACGGCTCTCAAAGAGAAATACAAAGCCACACCGGAAAAATTCGCATCAGCCCAGATGGAGCTCTTTTCCAGGCACAAATGCAATCCGCTGAGCGGTTGCTTGTGGGCTCTGGTTCAATTGCCGATCTTTTTTGGGCTCTATCAGGCTTTCACGATCTCCGTCGAGATGCGTGGTGCACCGTTCCTGTGGGTGAATAATCTCGCCGCCCCGGATGCGTTGTTCGATTTTCCGGGCAATGTGCCGATGCTTGGCCCGAGTTTCAACTTGTTGCCAATTCTGACCGTTTGCTTGTTCCTGGTGCAGCAGAAATACATGATGCCGCCAGCGACGACCCCCGAACAGGAGATGCAGCACAAGATGTTCTTCTATATGACCATCGGTATGGGCTTAATGTTCTATTCGGTGCCAGCTGGAATGTGCGTCTACTTCATTGCGTCCAGTTTATGGGGTCTGGCAGAACGGAAACTATTGCCCAAACCCAAGCTTGGAGGATCGTCCGGAGGTGTCATTGGCGGTACCGGAGGCACATCGTCCCCGTCAAAGTTCACCTTAACGACGAAAGCCGCGAAGAACCCAGGACGCGGTTAGAACTAGCAGGTCGCTGAAATTCCGAGATATTTTTCGTGGAACCCCCGCCACCGGGCTTGTCCCCTTGGGGCCACGGAGATTGTCCAGCGTTGGCAGTATTGTCAAACCATCACTTACGGCGATTGAATGGGACTTATGGGACCGATGGGACTTATGGCTCCCACATAAGTCCCATGCGTCCCATAAGTCCTATTCCGCACAAGCCAGCGGCTTATGCTACGACGAAGCCGGAAGATCAGCGAATTGCACCCTCTACGAGAGTCGTCATGTGGGATTGAAACCACGTTTCGACTCTTATTTGTTGCGCCAATCCCGAGCTGAGCTGTTCGATGTTTATTCTGGATGACACGATTGCCGCACTCGCCTCGGCGCCAGGTGCTGCGGGGCGGGGCATCATCAGATGCAGCGGTCCGCAGGTCTTGTCCGTCTTGGGTGACAGATTTCAGCCCGATAATGTTGAGAGCTGGGCCAGTCGCTCGACCGCACAGCGTCATCCTGGAATCTGGACACTGGGAATCGGCGACCGACGCGATAATTCACCATCCTCAGTCCCCTTGCGGATTCGGATGGACGTCTACCTCTGGCCAAATCGCCGGAGTTACACCGGGCAGCCACAGGCGGAGCTGCATACCCTCAGTTCGCCTCCGTTGCTCGAAGCCGTGTTAGGCGACCTCTTCTCGGCCGGAGCCAGGCCCGCCCAAGCAGGCGAATTCACACTCCGCGCGTTTCTGGCCGGTCGCATGGACTTGCTGCAGGCTGAAGCCGTGCTGGGAGTCATCGATGCTTCGGATTCTCGGTCTCTGCAAGTTGCTTTGACTCAACTCGCCGGAGGGGTTTCCCAACGACTAACGCTCATGCGGACCGAACTTGTGGACTTACTCGCCGATCTGGAGGCCGGCCTCGATTTTACGGAGGAAGGGATCGAGTTTGTTTCGCGAGCAGTTCTGGTGGATCGGATTTCCGCGGCTCGTGACGAATTGCAAATTCTCCTCGAACGCTCAACAAGCCATGCCCGGCACGCAACACGTCCGCGAGTTGTCCTGGCAGGCCTGCCGAATGCCGGTAAGAGCTCATTGTTCAACGCGCTCATCGGTAGTCAAGCGGCACTCGTTTCACCCGTTGCGGGCACAACGCGTGACTACCTCACGGCTCCCGTTCAATGGCAGGGGGCGACCTGGGATCTGATCGATACTGCCGGTCGCGAGTCTTCTGAAGACGCAATTCTGAAAACCGCGCAAGAACTTCGCTTGCATCAGATCGAGCAGGCTGATCTGGTACTTGAATGCGTACCCGTCTCCGACTGGATCCGCTGCAATTCAACAGTTGAGCCGATCGGAAAACTCGATGAGGCGCATGCTGCAAATGCTGGCGGAGCGCAATTCACGCCTTCCGATCCCGAGCTGCCGCCTGGTGTCCTGCAAGTCATCACTAAATGCGATCTCGATCCATCCGCAATCGACCGGAAGGACGGCGCCGAAGTGCGAGTCTCGGCTCAGACTGGCGCAGGCCTGCAGGTTCTACTGACAATAATCGCCCAGGCTCTGGCCTTACGAAATGCATCAGAATCGGGCATTCTAGGCAGTACCTTGGCGCGCTGCCGGGATAGCCTGGAGCGCGCCACAAGTGCTCTCAGCCGGGCGGCAGAAATTGCTGAAAGTGGGGGGGGCGACGAGTTTCTTGCCACGGATGTTCGCGAGGCCCTCGACGAATTGGGCAGCATGACTGGAGCGTTTTACACGGACGACCTGCTGGACCGAATTTTCAGCAAATTCTGCATTGGCAAGTAGACTTGGACTTCGACGCTAATCTTTAAAGACAAATTCCGGCGTATTCAACAACGCCCACAATAAGTCCTCGACCGCCTGCTTCCGAGTCACATCCTTTTGAGTAAATACTCCCTGTCCAAGCTGGGATTCTTCGGGCGTCGGGAAACGCGAATAGGTCAACAAATAGAGTTCTTCCACGATCGCTGCAGGGGTCTTGTCGCTGGCGGCCAAATCCGCAGTGCGTCCTTTTTCCGCTGTCACTTTTTGATGTAGAGCCGGCGAATTCATTAAGTGCAAAGCTTGTACGACTGTGGTATCGCTCGTTCGTTCGCAGGGAGGATCCTGATTGGGATCGGGCCTGCCAAATGAATCCAGGAAGAGGGAATCGATGCGATGTGACCAGATTTGCGTCGACCTTGAACCTGGTGGCATGGCTTCGAATGTTTCCGGAACCTGGGTGATGTCGCAGACGGCATCGAGCATCGTTTCTGCCCGTAATCGCTGACGATAGTGCCGGGAATAATTCCGTGTGTCCGAAATGTTCCGCTCGGTGGGCTCAGAACTCAGGCTGTAGACATAAGAATTGGCGATCGTTCGAACCAGCTTCTTAATGTCGAACCCTTGTTTCCGGAAATCTTGAGCCAATGCCGCCAACAGCGGACCGTTACTGGCGGGATTCGTGGCACGAATATCATCCACCGGATCGACCAGACCACGCCCCAGCATGTCCGCCCAGATTCGATTTGCCATGACTTGGCCAAAATACGGATTATCGGGGGAAGTCATCCAGTTCACGAGCACCACGCGCGGATCTTCTTCCGGCCCGACCGGAGCGGTACCAAACAACGGCTTTGGCTCCAACACCGCGCCCGTAATGGGATGTTTGACACTCCCCGATTTTGCATTGAAGACCATTTCTTCGCCACCAGAAATGGGAGGGGAAAGTCCCACCCCTTTGTGCCCGAGCCGTGCGAAATAGGCTGCGAGTCCGTAGAAGTCTTCCTGTCCCAAGGCTTCGAATGGATGGTGATGGCACTTGGCGCATTCCAACCGGACTCCGAGGAACAACTGGCTGGTGATGGTGGTCAATTCGTCCGGTTCGCGGCGGTCCCGGAAATAGGTCACGGCGCCGTTCTTCCAGGTGCTGCCCTGCGCCGTAAGTAAGCCGCGTACGAACTGATCGTAGGGCACATTGCGGCGAAATTGATCGCGAATCCAGGCGTCGTAATTGAACGTAGCCTTAATCCCCACGCGGTAGGGATTCGGACGCAGCAAATCCATCCACTTATTGGCCCAGAAGTCAGCGAATTCGGGCCGATTGAGTAATTCATCAACGAGTTTCGTCCGCTTATCCGCGCTGGTATTGGCGAGAAATGCCCGCGCCGCGTCCGGGGTGGGCAGGCGTCCGATGACATCCAGGTAAATACGTCGCAGAAAAGCGGAGTCTGTACAAGTTCCGGATGGGGTGATTCCCAGCCGCTGCAATTTGTCCCACACCAGCGGGTCGATGAAATTGATCCGCGGCAGATTGGCAAATGTTTCCGGCGCCACCGATCCTTCCAAAGGGATGCTGATCGTGCAAATCGCGATCTGCCCCATAAATCGTGACATTAATGCGGCTTCGCCAGGAATCGGTCCCGCTTTCGCCAAACCATTTGCATCAACTGAAACCAGCCCCGCCTCGTTCGACTGAAATGCCGACCAGGCAGTCACGTCGCGAGTCGTTTTGTCTGAATAATGTCCGGTCACATGCAGCTGTTGCGTCGAATTCCGGGTCATCAACTTTTCGGTCGGATCGACAGTGATCTTCAGCAAAGTCGGCTCGCCCGGGTGCCGCCGAGGAACCCCCTGTGCAATCCAATCGCGAATGATGGCATAAGCCGGACTGGCGGGGTCGAGTCGTTTTCCACCCCCATGAGGCAGCAGACCCGAAGCTTTCTTCAGGAGCAAGCTTTCTTCGGCCGAAGGGGGAAATACGCGTCGTCCGCGTGCTTCAAGTGTCAGCGACGTGTAATCAAAATCGGGATAGAACCCCAACAGCGACAGCTGAAACCCATTTTGGCCGCGAGACTTTCCATGACACGCGCCCGCGTTACAGCCCAATCGCGTCAGAATCGGCTGGACGTCGAGTTCAAAACTGATGGGTTTGATTGGCTCTTGAGCCATTAGCTGCTGATTTCCGACAGAAATCAGCAGCGTGAAGCATATACACATCCACCGCATCGACAGTGGTCTCCTCAGGCGGGGTCATCTTTTTGCGATGACTGATATCGCGCACAGTTAAGTCAAAGATGATTGATCGCGGGGATTCGTATTGCAAAAACTCATTCTTGGCCGCGAACAGTATCAAATTCTTCGCCGTGGCACAGGCAAAGCTGGTGGTTCAGGTGGGAGCGGTTCCGAATTTCAAAGGCGAGCCGGGAAGCGCGACCCATTCGTAACCGCTTATCATTCTGCATGATCGTCCGGGAACAATCAACATCAAGAAATAAAATACGACATGAAGTGACGAATGAAGACCCCTTGGAGCGGGATCCCGACTGAATTCCGGCTGAATTTTCGCTTTTTTGGCGACGGTTTGAGGTTCCTTCCGTTACTGTTAAGAAAGTAAGAAGTGATTTGATGCGGAATATTTTCAAGGCCTGAACTTCGCCAGGCATTTCCTATCAGCCCCCATCGATCGTTGCAGCCACCTGCGTTTGTGGAGATCCCAATGAAGCGAGTGTTTTTTCTCAGTCCGGGAATCTTGTCTGCCATGTTCGTCGTATCGACGATTTTGGCTCAGTCGGATGCGCCCCCAAAAGTGCCACAGCGTGAGGGTCAACCGGGGGCGGGACAACCTGCCAGGCCCACTGAGCCCGGCAGCCGAGAAGATCGCCGCCCGGGTGGTCCTGGATTTGGCGGACCCGGATTTGGTGGTCCAGGTTTTGGACCACCTGGCGGGTTCGGGGGGCAAGAACGCGCGGTGCTCAAGCAATTTGACAAGAATGGGAACGGTTTCCTGGACCAGGACGAACGTCGGGCCGCTCGCGAATTCTTGCAGAAACAGCCAGCGGGCGGACGTGGCGGGATGGGTGGCCCAGGAGGTCGCGGTTTCGATCCCGTCGGCGCCTTGGTCAAGCCGTTGCTGGAAACGCTTGATACGAATAAGGACGGCAAGCTGAGTGCCGACGAGTTGGCGGAGGGTGCGAAGAAGCTCGTCAAAGAAGCGGATAAGACAGAAAACGCGACACTCGATCAGACGAAATTGACTGAAGTTCTCGGTCGAATCATGCCTCCTCCGCCGATGTTTGGCGGACCAGGTGGGCCAGGCGGAGGGCCTGGTGGCCCAGGTGGCCCGGGCGGAGGTCCACGTCGCGGCACTGCTGAAGGACGCCCCGCATTAGAATCAGACGGAACACCACCTGAAAAACGTCAACCGGAAGCGAATGGCGATCCAGCACGGCCGCCGCGACGCGACGACCGGCCGGCGGCGGGTGCCCCAGGTGGTGGCGCTGAAGGTGGTCCAAGACGTGGTCCCGAAGGTGGTCCGGGGCGTGGTCCAGGTGGGTTTGGCGGCTTTCGACCCGGAGGATTCGGACCGGGGGGGATGATTGCCGGCTCAATCATGCAACGTGCAGATGCAAACAAGGATGGCAAGGTCACGGTCGACGAATTGACCGCAGCGTGCAATTCGCTGTTCAAAGAAGTTGATCAGGACAAAGATGGACAACTGATTGAGAAGGAACTCGTGGCTGGAGTCGGACTGGTTTTTCCCGCTCGGCCGGGTGGATTCGGGTCCCGCGAGCCAGGCAAGCCAGGTCCCAAGGTTTCGCCCGCTGACGTGAAGACCTATGCGGCCGAAAACCTCTACGATCCGACCGTCTTGCGGACTCTATTCCTGGAATTCGAAGACGCGGACTGGGAAGCCGAATTGTCCGAATTTCACAATACAGATGTCGAAGTTCCGGTAACGCTGAGCGTTGACGGCAAGAAATACACCAATGTTGGTGTCACGTTCCGCGGGATGTCATCCTATGGAATGGTGCCAGCCGGATCAAAACGCTCATTCAATTTGTCGCTGGATCTTGCCGACGGCAAGCAACGTCTGCTGGGATACAAAACGCTGAATTTGTTGAATGCTCATGAGGATCCCGCGTTCATGAGCACCGTGCTCTATTCGCACATTGCCAGAAAGCACATTCCGGCTCCGAAGGCCAATTTTGTCAAAGTGGTGATCAATGGCGAGAGCTGGGGTATCTATGTGAATACTCAGCAGTTCAACAAAGAATTCCTCGCGGAAAACTATGCCAATGCAAAAGGGACGCGCTGGAAAGTGCGAGGTAGCCCGGGCGGTGGTGGTGGTTTGGAATATTTCGGCGACAACATTGAAGAATACAAGCGTCGCTATCAAATGAAGACCGGTGATAGTGAAAAAGTCTGGAAGGAATTTGTGACACTCTGCAAGACCTTGAATGAGACTCCAGCGGATCAGTTGGAAGCGGCATTGAAGCCGATTCTAGATGTTGATGAAACGTTGTGGTTCCTGGCATTGGACGTCGCTTTAATCAACAACGACGGCTACTGGGTGCGGGCCAGCGACTATTCGATTTATCTCGATTCCAAAGGGAAATTCCATACCATTCCCCATGACATGAACGAAGCATTTCATGGAGCGATGATGGGTGGGCCGGGCGGCCCCGGAAGAGGAGGCCCCGGTGGACCGCCATTCGGCGGATTTGGTGGATTTGGCGGCGGTCCAGGTGGTGGTCCGGGTGGCGGTCCGGGTGGCGGAGGGGGGCCAGGTCCAGGTGGACCGGGCGGTCCAGGAGCAGGTGGGCCGCGTGGGTCGGGACTCGAGCTTGATCCACTGGTGGGTTTGGATGATTCCCGCAAACCATTGCGAAGTAAGCTGCTGGCTGTGCCCAGTCTCAAAGCACGATATCTGAGTTTCGTCCACAAGATCGCCGCGGAAGACTTGAACTGGGAATCGCTGCAACCTGTCATCGAGCAGTACCGTCAATTGATCGAAAACGAGATCAAGGCCGATACTCGTAAATTGACGTCGTTTGCGGAATTTCAGGCGGTGATGAACGAAAAGCCGGAATCAGAAGCAGGCCCCGAGGGAGGCCGTCGACGGGCCAGCTTGAGAAGTTTTATTGAAACGCGGCAGAAGTACCTGTTGAAGTACCAGGAGCCTCCGGCCGACAAGAAAACCTCCCGGTAGTGAAATCGGCTGCTACAGCGATTTAACTTTGGACCTGCCGGTCGATGTGTTCGTACGTTCCATTCTCCCCTCGCCCTGGTACGCCGGGGAGAGGGGTTGGGGGTGAGGGGAAATCAGTTGGCTCCGCATTGGAAATGCCACATTTTGCATGGTTTTCAATCATTTTATTGTTCCCAATCACGACGTCTGCCGAAGCCCCTCAACTCCTGCCACTCTCCCCGGAGTACCGAGGCGAGGGGGGAAAAATAGGCAAGTGCAAGGTTCAATCGCTATAGCCGTTGAAAACTGCTCAAGCCAGAAGCCGATCCTGCCAAGCATCGCCTTGGCAGGTTTCCACCAATTCTGAATTGAATTGAGGACGTAGAAATGTTTCACGGGCCTGAAACAGAGGAATCAGCCGAACCGGAACCGAACACCCAAACGCCGGGCAATCTTACCGTCCTAAACGGGCAACCCATGACGCTATCGAATTCGAAAATGACGGCCCATCTGACACAATCTGGTCCGAATTCAACTGACATTTCTGACTGCACGACGGCACAGGGATCGGGAGTCTACGAGCTGAAATTCCTAATCGACGAGTTAGTGGGACATCAAGTTCGAGATTGGGCTCGGACCAGCATGCAGCCGGATCCGCATGCTGTGAGTGGAACAGAATGTGGATATTGGGTAAACAGTCTTTATTTAGACACGCCCGCTTTTGATGTTTTGAAACGGGTGGACGGATTTCGTCAGAGAAAGTATCGACTTCGGCGTTACGGCTCGGAAACTGCCATCTGGATGGAGTTGAAACGCAAAAACAATGGTCAAGTGGTGAAACGTCGAACGACCGTGTCCGAAGCCGACTTCGAAGCACGGTTGGCATCTTCGAGCGATGGCATATGGAACGGTCGCTGGTTTCAGAGACGTCTGGAAAAACTGCATTTGCGGCCGGTCTGCGAAGTCACCTATCAACGATTCGCCTGTGTGGGAAATTCGCCATTCGGTGCGACGCGTTTAACTGTCGACAGCCAGCTCTGTTGTGCCCGAGCAGACGGCTGGAACGTCCCGTCTCGCCCTTTGAGCACAAATTCATTGACCAATCACCAGGTCTTGGAATTGAAGTTTCGCAACACAATTCCAATCGCCTTTCGTGAGTTGATCGAGCAACTCAAACTGAAGCCGGCTTCATTTTCGAAATACCGACGCAGCGTCGAGACCTGTATTCCGATTTCAGAACTCGCCGGGGACGAATCCAGTTAGAGTGGACTTTGCAAACCGCCAATCGTTTGCTTGGACAACCGCGATCCGATTTGATTCCTATGCGCTGCGTAGGAATCAAATCGGATCGTTCAACTTCAATACTGGCGTTTCGACTGCTATTAGTGGACGCGTTGCCCAGGGACAGCGCCGCTGTCTGGCGATAGAACAAAAATGTCCTTTTCTCCAGGGCCGGCCGCGACAACCATCCCTTCACTGGTGCCGAAACGCATCTTGCGAGGGGCAAGGTTCGCGACGACAATGACCAGCCGCCCCACAAGTGTCGCGGGGTCATACGCCGTCTTGATTCCCGCGAAAATCGTACGCTGTGAATCTCCCCCCAGGGTGACCGTCAATTTCACAAGCTTATCGGACTTTTCCACTCCTTCGGCAGCCAGGACACGCGCGACTCGCAAATCGACTTTCGCGAAATCGTCAATCGAACATTCCGCAACCAGAGGCTCGGCCTGGAGCGCTTCCGGACCGTCGGCCTGCATTGCACCGCCAGTGGAATCATCTGAGCTTGGCGTGGCGGCTTCTTTGCTGGCTTCCACAAGAGCCGCAATCTGTTTCGGATCAACACGCTGCATTAAGTGTTCAAACTTGTTCACAGGCCGACCGACGAGTGGGGTCTGGGCATCATCCCAATGCAAAATCGGCTGATTCAACAACCGGCCCGCCTGTTCCGCCAGTTTCGGCAAAACAGGCGCCAGATATGTGGCCAATTGGCGGAACAGATTCAACGCGATCGTGCAAACGTCCTGCAATTCGCCCGCTTTGGTTGGATCTTTTTTCAGACTCCAAGGAGCGTGATCTTCGACGAATTTGTTCGCACGATCGGCATTCTCCATGATCAATCGCATGGCGTTGGAATAGTCGCAGTTTTCATAGAACTCTGCGATTGACGCACCGTCTTTCGCCGCCTGAGCGAATAATCCACCGTCATCCGGATAGGTGGCCGATAACCCGACTTGCTCAATAAACCGAGCCGTACGGCTCGGCAGATTGACGAATTTCCCAACCAGGTCCGAATTGACCTTCGCGACAAACTCGTCGAAATTCAGATCGAGATCATCCAGCCGGGGGCCTTGCTTGGACGCGAAGTAATAGCGCAGAGCGGCTGGATCGAGGAATTTCAAATAATCGCAAGCTCGGATGAACGTCCCTTTCGTTTTGGACATTTTCTCGTTGCCCACGTTCAGGAATCCGTGGATGTGGACCTTAGTGGGTAGATTCAGTTCCGCAACTTTGAGCATTGCGGGCCAGAATAGCGTGTGGAAGTAAGTGATGTCTTTACCAATGAAGTGGTGCACTTCGGATTCGGGATTTCGCCACCAGTCTGTCCAGTCCTCTCCGTTGCGCGCACACCATTCTCGCGTTGATGCGATGTAGCCGATCGGTGCATCGAACCAGACGTACCAGCAGTTCGCGGGCGAATCTGGAATCTCAAACCCGAAATAAGGCTTGGGGCGGGAGATGTCCCAGTCGCGCAGCGGTTCACCAAGAAAGTGCCCCTTGAGATAATTGGCGACTTCCGTCTGCAAATGATTCCCGTTTTGGGTCCAGTCCTCCAGGAACTCGTGCAAGCGTTCGATTTGCACAAATAGATGCGATGCGGAGCGTATCTCGGGTTTGGCCCCAGAAAGCGTGCTGACTGGATCAATGACCTCCGTCGCGCTATAGGTTGAGCCACATTTGTCACAGCTGTCCCCATATTGATTCGGGGATTTGCATTTCGGACACGTTCCTTTTACGAACCGATCCGCCAGGAACTGTTTGGCTTCGGGATCATAAAGCTGAGTTACCTCACGCTCGACGACAAATCCCTTGCTTCGCAAAGCATGCCAAACATCGTGGCAAGTTTCCCGATTCTGCTCGCTGTTCGTGCTGCCATAGTTGTCGAAGTTGATTTGAAAGCCGGCGAAATCCTGAATGTGCGCTTCTCGCATATCGGCGATCACGGCTTCTTCAGAACGATTTTCCAACCGAGCCCGATTGGTGATGGCGGTTCCGTGAGTGTCATCCGCGCAGAAAAAACGGCAATTGTGCCCCCGCAGTTTCTGAAAGCGGACCCAGATATCAGTCTGGATATATTCCACCAGGTGCCCGATATGGATGTGACCATTGGCATAAGGCAAGGCGGAAGTCACCAGAATTCGGCGAACAGACATAGCGACCTCAAAGATCCTGTAGGGCAATACTTTCCGATGAAACGCGCCGCATTGTATCGCTAATGATTACCGTGTCGCAAATCTGTTGCGTCGAAATCGAACGATATGTATGCGGGGCTTTCCAGGGATAATCAAATTTACGGGACCAATGGGACTTATGTAATAAAGCCGCTGGGTCTTGTTCAAAATCAGTCCCATAAACCGTAGACGTCCCATTCACCACGCCGGATGACGGGACGTCAATCGCAATAAACACCATAACACCTTTCAGACACGCCACATACAGCCTCGGTTCACGAGATCTTAAAAAAATCGTCCCTCTGAGCGTTGACGACGACGCCGAAATGGCTATGATTCGCCTATCACTCAAACGCAACACACACAGCCGCAACGCAAGTTGTCGCTGTGTTTGCTTTTCAGTGAAGCTTGATCTTCAACAGATCAGCATAGATTAGTGTGTTTTGGTGCGAACCAGAACAGAAATGCTCTTTGACAATTTGGTTGGTGAAACCCTGAATGGTCAGCGTCGTGATAGACGCTGACTGAGAAACAGCAATGCTTGTGACTTTGGTTACAAAATTGCGTTGACACAGTTCAGCGGCAAATCCTT
>JAQGHT010000122.1 GCA_028291565.1 Planctomycetaceae bacterium
AAGGATTTGCCGCTGAACTGTGTCAACGCAATTTTGTAACCAAAGTCACAAGCATTGCTGTTTCTCAGTCAGCGTCTATCACGACGCTGACCATTCAGGGTTTCACCAACCAAATTGTCAAAGAGCAACATCACCGAAGTGATTCTACCGTCGCTCGCTTTCGCACGGCAAGTGCGAAAACAAACTCGCTGAAAAGCAAACACAGCGACAACTTGCGTTGCGGCTGTGTGTGTTGCGTTGCAGCGATAAGGGAATAATACAGTTTTCGGCTGGAACGTCAACGCTGCGGAAGAAAAAAGTCGGTTGGTTTTTGAAAATGTTTTGAACCGTCGTTGCAAACACCGTGTGGCAAGTGACTTGCGAAGTTACGCGTCAAGTGCGTCGACTACCAGTGGCCAAACCTTCACCGCGGTTGATCAAGCTTTGGATTCGGTGCTTGGTCTCGCCAACGGATACCTGCGTTATTGACTCTGTCGGACCAAACCGATCGGTCGGATCGGAGCGAATCGCTCTTTGAATAGATTGGTGGTGCGTTAAACCCGCCGAATGGGATTGAAATGGGCCCCGGTCTTCCACGAGAATGCGAATTTCGAACGGTCGCCGCATTTGTCACGACAAGGATTTGGATCAGATGTCGAACCCGATCACACAATTTCGAATTGTGGCGCTCGCCGAAGGGATTTCATTTCTGGTGCTGCTCGGCATCGCGATGCCGCTGAAGTATCTGGCCGACTCGCCGAGCGCCGTTCGAATTGTTGGTGCAATTCACGGCGGCTTATTCATCCTGTATTTGCTGGCTATTATTCGAGCGGCAATCTACGGGAAATGGTCGACAGGGCGAATTTTGGAAGCGATTGTTGCTTCCGTGTTTCCGTTCGGGCCGTTCATCTTTGATCGCAAGCTGCAGCGAGAAGCGACCGCCAGCGAAGCTCAAACTGGGGCGCAGGGGATTCAGTGATTCGTCTGTTTGACTTCGGATTGAAGTTGTTCGGGAACACGCAGCTCAATCGTGGCGTTACGCCTCGGTGTTCGAACCGAAAGCTCGGTAGATGATCGAGATGGACTCCAAAACGGTGAATTGTACGGCAGGGCCGCAGTTGAGCCACATCGGTTTTCGGCCAATCGTCATCGGGATTTCCGGAGCCAGTTGTTCCGGAAAGTCGTGGCTGGCCGAGAAGATTCACGGAGAGAAGGTCAACGAGTCGCAGATCATCGATCTGGATGGGTATTATCGCGAACTGGACGCAGTGGCCCAGCTTGAGCATGGCCATGACAACCCGGACTCCATCAACTTTGAGCAAGCGCTGTCGGATCTCCGGCAACTCAAAGCCGGACAGGAAAGTCAGTTTCCAATCTATTGCTACGAGCAGCACAAGGTGAAGGGTTTCCGGCTCTGCAGTCCGACCCCGGTGATCCTTGTTGAGGGGTTGTTTATTTTTGCCCATCAACAATTGAGAGCTGAGATCGATATCAAAATCTGGATCGAAACTTGCGAGGAGCTACGGTTCACCAGGCGGGTCCAGCGCGATACGAGCCGCAGGTCACGCACGGTCGACGAGATTCGTGAGCGTTATGAATGCGACGTGATCCCTGGATTCCAGAAATTCATCAAACCTTTACGCGAACACGCGGACATTATTGTGGGTAATGATGGTCGAGACGCCAGCCAATCTCCGCTGTTCGCGAAGCTGGTCGTCGCTTATGTGGAACAACTTTCCGCTACGCATGCGACTGCTAAATAGATGCTTCCTGTTACGAAGGGCCCCTGACTCTATGGAAAATCCAGCCACCCGCGAGTCAGTGCCGGTGCTCATTCAGTCTTCGCCGCCATGCATTGGATCGTCAACACCGATGGCCTGGCGACTGGCGATCGGGGCGAGCATTTTTTTCATCGCAGGAGCCGCATACTTATTTCGAGAAGCATTCGGTTTACGTGGTCAGGCCGCCACAGGCGTGGTTTTCTTTTTTGGTTTGATCGCCGTGTTTTCCTCGAACCTGCGTGCCGTCAACTGGCGTACTATTGGTTGCGGCTTCGGGCTGCAGTTGATCCTGGCGCTGCTGGTTTTGAATGGACAGGTCGTACTTGGTGGGCGGGTCTATTCGGTGAAGCACGCGCTGGAACGAGTCGGCGAGTTGTTCAAGTCGTTCATTGGATTTTCGGATCGAGGCGCGGAATTCGTGTTTGGAAATCTCGCCCGTCCGGAGCACTTGGGGAAAGTCTATGGCTCAGACTTCCTGTTTCCGTTCGCGTTCAAAGTCATGCCTTCGATCCTGTTTGTTTCCGCCTTCTTTACGCTCCTGTATCACTACGGTGTCGTGCAATGGTGTGTACGCCAGATGGCTCGAGTCATGACCTATTTGATGTGCACCAGCGGTGCGGAAACGCTGTCGGTTTCGGCTAATGTCTTCATGGGGCAAACTGAGGCCCCCTTGATTGTCAAGCCGTATGTCCCGGGCATGACAAATTCGGAGCTGTTCACATTGATGGTCAGCGGATTTGCCCACATCTCGGGCGGCATGATGATCGTCTACATCAATTATGGCGCCGACCCTGCGGCCGTACTGACGACGTGTGTGATGGCTTGTCCCTGTAGTCTCTATTTGTCCAAACTGTTTCTGCCGGAACTGGCGATTCCCGAAACAGCGAGTTCCGCGACGATTTCCCATGAAAAATCGCCTTACGTCAATGCGATTGACGCGATTTCCTCTGGAACGAAAGACGGGTTGCAACTGGCGCTCAATGTCTGTGCGATGCTGATCGTCTTCATTGCTTTCGTGGCGATGTTTGATGCGCTGCTGGGAACGATCAAACCAGCACTGCTGTGGTTTGGAGTCTCTGAGCTCTCATTGCGTGCCTGGCCTGAACAACTCACACTGGCGAAGTTGTTGGGCTGGCTGTTTGCGCCGGCTGCATTTTTAATCGGGATTGAACTGACGGACGTGCAACACGTCGGCAGTCTCCTGGGCTCCAAACTCGCGATTAATGAACATTTCGCCTATCTACAGTTTAAGACACTGGCCGAAACGAACCCGGAATTCATTACCGAGCGATCGAAGATTCTCGCGGCCTTTGCATTGACCGGATTCGCAAACTTCGCGTCGGTTGGAATTCAACTTGGTGGTATTGGTGCCATCGCCCCGAAACGTCAGCACGATCTGGCCCGTCTGGGCGGTCGGGCGTTATTCGTCGGATTTGTGGCGACACTGTTGAACGCGGCAATCGCCGGCGTATTTCTTTAAGGTTGATCTATAGCGGTTTAACCTTGCGTCTTCCGCATTGAGATCAGGGTC
>JAQGHT010000127.1 GCA_028291565.1 Planctomycetaceae bacterium
AGCGTGAAAACTCGAAGACGGGTCCGGAAGTAATGGATTTCACGAAACCGTTTGACTCGTCGCGGCGCGATTTGCCCTACATCATGCGGATGCTGTCTTTCCACCAGGCGGCCGGGGGGCGGGAATATACGGGATTGCGACATGACGTCCTGGAAGGCCTCGATCTGTCGCAACAGTTGCGGATCGGCCGGGCGGTGTTGATGGGACGATTGAGAAAGTCGTCAGTTCAGTGGAACGTCGATGGGCAACCCGTCGTCGATTCTGACTCAGTCACTTATGTACGGATGGTCCTGCCCGTCGAAAAAGATGCCAATGCCGGGTATAAGGCTCTGGTTAAGCCAGATTAAGAAGCTGCCAGACAATCAGGCGAGCAGCGGGTGTAAATCCATTGTTTTTTTGTATTTTGTCAGCTTCCAAGACCTCAGAAACACTCCCACGTTCGGGCGAAGCACGAGGAATAACGATAGTGATTGAGACCATCAAGCTGACCAAGCGGTATGGCGATCTGATTGCCGCGAATGAAATCACGCTCAAGCTGGAAGAAGGCGACGTCTTTGGCTTTATCGGGCCCAATGGTTCGGGGAAAACCACGACCATGCGGATGCTGGCGACGTTGCTGAATCCAGATTATGGCGAGGCCTACGTCTGCGGCAAGTCGATTTATACGCATCCGCAAGAGATCCGTCGACTGGTCGGTTATATGCCCGATTTCTTCGGTGTGTATGATGACATGAAGGTCATTGAATATCTGGAGTTCTTCGCTGCGGCATACCGGATCAACGGTCCTTCACGTCGGAAGATCTGCGAAGAAAAACTGGAACTGGTCGATATGACCTACAAGCGCGACGCGATGGTGAACCAACTTTCGCGAGGACAAACCCAGCGGATTGGATTGGCTCGAGTTCTATTGCATGAGCCGCAGGTCCTGTTGCTCGATGAACCGGCGAGTGGTCTGGATCCACGCGTGCGAATCGAAATCCGGAATCTTCTGAAGCGACTCGGTCAGCTCAAAAAGACGATTATTGTTTCCAGCCATATTCTGCCAGAATTGGCAGATGTGTGTAATAAGGTCGGAATGATTGAAAAGGGAATTTTGTTCATTAATGGCCGTGTTGACGAAGTGATGCAGCAAGTTCGGCACGCGATCATTCTGAATATCCGTGTGCTGGCCGAAACCGACCGGGCTGCGAAATTGCTGGAACAGCATGATCAAGTCGACAAGTTGAAGATCGATGATGGAACGCTGATTGTGACGCTGAAGCAGGGCGTGCAAGACTACAGCAATATCCCGTCGGAACTGATCCAGGCGGCTTTCAAACTCACGCTCTTCCGCGAAGAAGAGTTGAATCTGGAAACCGCGTTTATGGAACTGACCAAAGGTCTGGTGCAATAATTCGAGCGATGTGATTGAGGACGATAGACTCGCCGACAATGTCAATCTGGTAGCGGCTGTCCTTTGGTTTCGGGGGCAAACCAAATCAGGATCATGCCCACGACATAGATGAAGCAGATGACTGAGCAGGCGCCTGGGTGTCCGGGGCGAAATGTCAGACCCGCGAAGTGCTGCTCTGTCGCGAATGCCGTCTTAAATAGAGCACCGGCTTGCAGCGCACCCACCGCGGCGATGATTCGGCCAAAATTAAAGCTGAATCCTTGGCCTGTGGCACGAACCTGGGTACTGAAAAGCTCCGGCAAATAGAGTGGCAACCAGCCATAGAACGACGCGGTACAAACTCCGGCGAGGAACGCGCAGATCAGAAACTGGGTGTTGTATTCCGTATTGAGTTGGTACAACGCTAAGCCCGTGACAAGTGATGCGATACACATCAGGCAATAGGTCACGCGGCGTCCCAGCCAGTCACCGATTAACGCGGCACCAATCGTTCCGATGATGGCCCCGATGGCGAGCGAGATTTGTGTCCATTCTCTAGGATTCTTGATCCCTTCGACACCCTGTGTGAGTTTGCTCGCCCAGGCTGCAGCCCATTGCGTTGAGCCCCAGGTTCCCATCAGTGCGACTCCGCTGAGAGCGGCAGCCAACAGCATTCGACGGATGATCTTTCCCGAGTTGTCCGTGATGGTCGGGTTTTGCCCTGCTACGCGACGTAAGAATCTGCGTACGGGATAAATATATCCAAACGCCGCGATCACAATCCCGAGCAGTGAACCCGATAACCGCATGGCGACGACAGTGGAGGGAGACCAGCCTGGCGGGTCATACGCCCAGATCGCGATGATCAGTGCCGGACCCATCGCACCAATCAAGACCCCTAAGAGGTCATGTGTGGCCCAGTTGGACGTCGTTCCCTTGCCTTGTTCGCGTTCCCATTTCTCCGATTCCGGGACAAATAATCGGAAAAAGAACGTCAGCAGTGCGGGTGTGGTTCCCAGGAGCATCATGATCCGCCAACCTTTATTGGCGATCAAGGATTTCACTGTTGATTCGGCCAGCCCCATGTCGGTGAGCACGCGGTCGAAAATGTGCAATGTGGCGGTCAGCCAGATTCCAATCACACCGACCATCAGGTATCCCACATTGGCCGCGGCGCCAATCAAGCCTGCCATCAGTGCACGCGATTTATTCGGCCAGACTTCCATGACGAGCGACACGCCCAGTGCCCATTCGCCTCCCATGCCCAAAGCGGCGATGAATCTGAGGATGGCAATCTGCAACGGTGAATTCGCCAGTCCGCAAAGCCCGGTGAAAACCGCATAAGTAATCACGCTGAGCGACATTGCCCGAACGCGGCCCAGCCGGTCGCCGAGCCAGCCGAACAGCACTCCGCCGGTCGCAGCTCCCACGAGGAATAAAGCGAGAACCACGCCGAAATAGAAGTCGATCACGCTATCAAGGGGCGGGCCGCCGTTGGGAACGGTCATCAGGTCCTTGATGGCGTCGCGGCCGACCATGGAAAACAGCCCCATTTCGGCCCCGTCGAACATCCAGCCAAGCAAGGCGGCGGTTAACGCCATCCATTTTCCGGCCCCTGACGTGTTTGACGCTGGCGATGTGGGTGAAGAACTCATGTGACCTCACTTGGTGATCGTGTGCTGATCGAGGAAACCTTGCGGGGATCGATGCAAGTCCTGCCGCTCAAAAAGGGGGGACGCATCAACGCGGTATTATGCCAAATCCGCGCCAAAAATGCGCCCCAGCAGCCATGGTGCGGTGTCTCAGAATATCAGTTTTCGCCGGAACCCGATGCTGTCACTTGAAAACGCTCGATTCGGTGAGAAGTGAAATTCGTGGACCGGACCCTTATGTTTGAAGCACCCCTCACGCCACATCGTTCCCATTTTGCAGTCATTGACGATATTATGTCAGACGCTTATTCGGCTCAAAAAGCTCGTTGGCGTTCGAAGTGGTCGTGGCTCAA
>JAQGHT010000135.1 GCA_028291565.1 Planctomycetaceae bacterium
TTGAGCCACAACTTCAAATTGTACGAATCGCGGCCACTGTCGATGGAAGTGGACGGATCGTCTTCACGCGGGGCAAGGTCTTCTATGAACATAAGCACTGGGATCTGCCAAGCAACGTTCGCTTTGACGGGGCACCCTGGTCTGGCCTCGAGACGACGCCTGCGCCTTGGACTGACTACGGCTCTCAATTGGATTTGACGAAGGCGTGGGTGGTCAAACGCCAGGGACGGGATCTGGTCGCATTAGAACACACCCCAGACGGGTTTGACCTCTATCTCAGCGATTCGCCGGATGGCTCGGCCGATTATGAAGTGACGATCGCAATACCACGACGCAAATAAAGAATCGGCATGGACAACTGACTCATCTTGTGACGGACTTCGGTCACCTCCCCATCGCGCGAGTCGTTTATGAAGGAATACTAACAAGGTTCGCGGAAGATGTGCGGACCGGTAAGTACGGTGTTTCGGAGGGCGTGGTCTGCAAAGGGGGGACAGGCGGGACGGACCTGTGGATGGTCAAGATTAAAACCTACGAGTACCTGGAACGGCTGAAGCTGGCGTTTGCCGAGCGGTGGGAAGATTATTGGGAATAGTTTCATTTTAGAGGATTCGCTCAATGCGGTCTGACCATCGACGTGGTTGTTGTCCGCGACACCAACTGCTACATGTGGAATAACCGTAGGATGGCCGCCCTCGGCCCTCGTGGGGAAATGTTCCCCGCACGCATACATGCGGATTAACCCGGACGTTAGGCCATGGAGTGTCAGATGGCAGCATGGACAGGATTTGGCTGGCTAGGATATGCAATCACGATTGGATTATTCTTTGGTGCCGTGACTGCGGGCGACAGCAGCAACCTTGCTCCAGACTCTCAACGCTGGTGACTAAATGGATGAACAAAGCAAAATTCAAGCGGACAAACTACAACGGAAGGCCAGCGTTTGGACCATGAGGGGAAATGGTCTCATTATGATTGTTAGTGGTGGTTACGTTTTCGCGATGAGCAAAAGTGGGATCAACGGAACAATAATTGTCCTATCAGGCATGGCCCTAATCTGTTTTTCATTTACGGTCACCGCAAACCGCAAAAGGGACGAACCCTGATGTCACCAATCATAGCCGACAATTTTCGTCACGTGGGGGTCGCGCAGTAGCAGGAACTGAATCCACAAATGCGTCTAATCGTCATCACGTGCCTTGCTGCATTGTTCGGCGTCTTTGGATGTGTATCTCATCCATCCAAAGTTGCAAGTGTTCCGAAAGTGCTTGTCGGAAATGATGTCACCGTGCGTCAGCAGCTGCTTTCGCTAATCCCGATCGGGACAACTCAAACGGAAGCAGAAGAGATTGCGGAATCTATTGGGTTAACATGCAGTCAGGAAGTCGATTGGAAAACCAAAGTGCCGTACCTTTCATGTTCTTACTCCAGTCAAGAAGGTGTTTGGGTAACTTGGACCTGGAAAATCAGGATTGATTGTCCGAGCGGCAAGGTCGCCGATATCTCATGCAAACATGCCGGCATTGGTCCCTAAAATTCGCGATCGAGTGAATTCGCCTGACAAATCGGAGGGTCGAATGGACGTGGAGCGATCGCTGCACCATTGGAGGCGGACCGCAATCATAGGCTTATTGGCATCTGCCGGCTTGCTCGCAGCTCTCGTCGCAATTGTTGTCATTCCCCTTCGGATCACTCCGCTGACCGATGATCGATTGATTGGAACTTGGCAATCCGATGCAGAACGGACAATCGCCGGTATGCAGCGAGGGGAATCGGAAGACCCTCAACGCGAAGCGAAACTTCGCAACCTATTCGGGAAGTTGCGAGTGACGTACGCGGCAACAACCTACACTTCCGAGCTCGACGAATCAGTCAATACCTATAGCTATCAGGTACTCGGCCGAGACAGGCACTCTGTCGTCATCAGCGATGCCGCGAACAAAGAGTCGCCGCTGGACTTCTTGGAATTGAGCACTTTCACCGTGATTCATTTTGATAGTCCCGATTCGTACTGGCTGAATTCTGAAGCTGGTGGAATGCGTGAGTACTTTAAACGCGTTCGCTAGCACGGGATTCACTTTGGACCTTCCTGTAAAAGTGGCAAATTCGCTGTAATTCCAGCAGTGAATCAACCGAATAACGCAAGACCGCTGCTCGCGTGATTGAAAAAACTCGTGACACCACGCATCCCTCACGATAAGATCGAGTGTGGTAACGTGTGAAGCCGGGATTGAATTCGCATTGAGTGTCCATTCAAATCACAAAGCGAAAAAGTTCAATGCACGATCTATCCGTCTGTATCCTTGCAGACGGACAGATCGTAATTCGTTGTCAAGCGGTATCTTGTATATAATTGTGACATGGATAGATCTTTGATTGACAAATCACAATCCGAGACGGCCTCATCATTGAAGGGGCACCGAATCGTTCGCAGCTTGGTGTTTCCGATGCGTCTGATTCTTGAAATCTTTGTCACGTTGTTCGATCTAATCGTTAGCCGGTATTTGATCGCAGCAACCATCGTTGGCGTCATTTGGTTACCGTTCTATCTGTTCGCTTCTGCCCATTACAAATATTGGCTTTGGTCATCGTTGATCTTGGGATGTGGACTAACCGGACTATGGGATGGTTGTCAACTGTTTGCCCTTCGTCCTTTCCTCAGCAAATGGCTATTCATTCGTGATCGTCACAATTAGTCAAATCTGAATACGTGCCTGACGTCGATTTGCCCGTGCTCTGTCAACCGAACGCACATTGAGCGCAGTGAGGTTTTTGAGAAAAGAGTTTCCTGCTTCAGACTCTCCTGAAAAACTGCGTGACGCTACGTGTACGGCACGATAAAATGCTGTTTGAAAAACAAAATGACTGGGATTAAATCCGCAGAAGACGTACCTCCAAGCCACGAAGCGGAGAAGTTCTACGCGCGAACTATCGGCCTGCATCCCTGCGGCCGGATAGTTCGCAATTCATTAGTCGGTAGGGACCGTACCAATGTCGGAATCAACAAACCCAAGGGAACAGGCGTACTCGGACTTGCTGCATTATGGACTCGTGCTGCTCCGCAACCACGCCGACGGCGACAGGATCGCACTCTGCCGAATTGAGGCCGACCATTTACACAACATCCCAACCCTTTTGCGTGAACCCAACGAACGCCGTCATGAACAGGGAAAGGGACAGACATCGAAGATTTTTCGGACGCGCGACGGCGCCGCGGTTATCGATGTCGCGCATGCCCCAAATCGGAACGCACGGGTCGCCGATGCCGTATTTGCCAACGATGACCGCATGCTCGTCACGGGGCGCGGAAAGTTTGTGGAGTTTTGGAATGTGAATGACGGGACGACGGCGTTTCATCCACTGGAAATTCCCGCACCCGACAAGATTCGATCGCTGACGGTGCATCCCAACGGCAAGCTTCTCGGGGTGGCGCTGGGGGGCCGGCTTGCGACAGTCGACCTCAAATCGGGGAAGCTGCAGCAATCCTGGGCAATGGCAGAGGAAAGGTGGGGATTTGAATGGTTCCAGGACGGAACAGTCCAATTCGGCCGCGACGGAACGACTCTGTGGAGTTATGGATTTCCAGGTTCGAAGACGATCGAGGCTTGGGATCACCAGACAGGCAGCAGAAAAATTCCGGCGCTGGAACACGGCGGATTGGTGCATGCCGTCGACTTCTCCCAAGATGGCGAACGGCTCGCATCGGCCTCGTGGGACAGCACGGCTCGGATTTGGGATACCGCGACCGGCGCCGAGCTCGATTCGTTGCCGCATCCCGATTGGGTGCATAGCGTCAAGTTCTCCTCTGATGGTCGACGCCTGCTGACAGGCTGTCGCGACGGCATGGCGCGACTTTGGGATTTGAAATCGCGGCGCCTGGTCTGCCCTCCGTTCCGGCATACTGACGAAATCGTTGACGTTGGTTTTTTTGGCAAACAGGAAGAGATCGTGATGACCGCCGGGTGTGACTCCACGGTGCGCATTTGGGAGACGGTGACCGGAAAAGCCATGTCGGAGTTTCGGACTCCGTTCAAGCAGGTCCTTCAGATAAGAGTGACTCCTGACGAGCGGTATCTGCTCGTTTCCGGAGGTGGATCGGGAGTTCTGATCTTCGATATGAATGTTTTAGCAGCCAATCTCCAGGAACCAATTCAAAATCTTGCGCTTCGCACAGAGCTTCTCGCCGGCAAGCGTCTGGTGGCGGGGATGGAATTGTCTAATCTCAGTTCCGAGGAATGGCTGACGAGCTGGCGACTTTTGAAGCATGTTGATCACCAGCAATTCGAGGCCGACTCGCAGTACTTCAGCGGGGCCGTAAGAATGCCGGACTTGAAATTCGATTCGCGTCAAGAGTCTCCCGAGCCACCTGCGAATTCGCTGCGGTGGACCGTTCTCGAACCCGGCGTCATGAAATCTGAGGGAGGAGCGACTTTGACCCGTCAATCGGACGGCTCGATTCTGTCCAGCGGAGAGAATCCGCTGCATGACCGCTATACAATCGTGACATCGAGCCAACTGACGCAGATTGCCGGCGTGCGTTTGGAAGTGATTCCTGACCCCAGTTTCTCGCGCGGCGGTTCCGGGCGAGCCGCTGAGAATGGCAATTTTTCCTTAACCGA
>JAQGHT010000148.1 GCA_028291565.1 Planctomycetaceae bacterium
TTGCCGGCATTGGGACCCGTGACGTCGCGAACGTTGAACGGAGGGACGGAATCACCGACGGGCAGACCTGACTTCAGCTCGGCAAATGCAACCCCAGCCATCAACAGACACAATGCCATTGTTCCGATTAGCTTCTTCATCGAGTTTCTCCTGCGTGTGAAACATTTTCGGCGCGGGCCACCCGCGCGTCGCTAGAACCGTGGGGCGTGATACACTTCACGCTGACGATATAATGCCAACCTGACGATAAAAATTCAAGGATCGGGCCGTCCCGGCCGACGTGAAGAATTGGTTTACCCGTATGAAGCCGATTCCGCACGCTCCGTGACAGCAGGCACCTCGAATTTATAGGGGGCATAATCCGGTTGGGAATATGTCAATCGGCGTATTGCCAATTTCACCCTTCTGGTCTTTCCGCATTTTCAACGGCAGTGGAATCGCTATGGATCTCGATGCCATTTACCAACATTTACGAGGCCAAATCGTCATTCTGGACGTGACGAGTCCCTATGTCTACATAGGGACCTTGACGAATTGGGATCCGCTTTACCTGCACCTGGAAAACGCCGACGTCCACGATTTGCGAGACACAAAGACCACACGTGAAGTCTATCTGGTGGATGCCAAACACCTGGGTTTAAACAGCAATCGCAAGCGGACAATGGTTCGGATCGCCGACGTTGTCAGTCTCTCAGCATTAGACGACATTATCTGCTGATCGAACCTTGTCCTCTGAAATTTCGCCGGCCTCAATTCAGCCTTGAGGAATCCGATTGGGTTCCAATAATTCTGCCATACTCAAGGTCGCAGAAAACTTTAGAACGAGTCTGGCATGAAATGACTTGACGTTTTCCGAGCAGACTCTATAGTAAAGCTACCTCAGCCGGAGTGGCGGAATGGCAGACGCACTGGATTCAAAATCCAGCGGGGTTAACTCCCCGTATCGGTTCGACTCCGATCTTCGGCACTGATGACAGGGAAAAGACTTACGGTGAAAACACCGTGAGTCTTTTTTCTTGCCCCAGTAACAGATTGGTAACGCGGTTGGACTGACGTTGACGAGGCATCATGGCCGGTCTTCAGCATCGCAATGGCAGTTATCGTCTCAGCTTCCGTAATCACGACTAGCAACATCCATTCACGCTTGTTCCGGTTTCTCAAGAAGAGGCCGAGGCCAAGTCCGCTCAGATAGACTATCTGCTGTTCCGCTTGAAACAACGCCTTGCGACTGCGCTGGCGGTGTCTCAATCGTCGATTATCTGCAATTCGACGGTAAAGAAATGGCAATGCCGCCGATCGTGGAGAAATGCACGTTGGTTGAGTTGCGGGGGATGCAACTTGAAGCGAACAATGCGGATGAGATAGCGCCATTATGCTAGTGTTGGTCGGCCCACCGGAACCGGCTAATGAGATCCGGAAGATTGTCCGCGATCAGGTCCGGCGGTGGACTCGCAAGTTCGAAGTCACCTCGTGTGGAAATCCCGGTCAGGACTCCTGCAGTCCACAAGCCAAGTTGTATGGCACCGGAAATGTCTGTCTCGTATCGGTCGCCGACCATTAGCGTTTGACCGGCGGTCATGTTCAGCCGTGCCATCGCCAGCTCGTACATGCCTCGATTCGGTTTGCCGATCACGAGCGGTTGCCGTCCGCTGGCCGCGGCCAGAAGAGCCAGAATACTGCCAGTTCCCGGCAGAGGGCCTCGTTCGCTTGGGTAATTCGGGTCGGGGTTCGTGCCGATGAACTTTGCGCCGCCACGAATGGCGAGCGTCATGCTGGCAAGCTCATCATAGGTCAATTTAAAATTGATACTCGCCACGGCGTACAACGCCACACTGGGATCGGTCGTCAATTCGAACCCATGTTTTTTCAGAACACCTTTCAATGCATCTTGCCCGGTCACAATTACTGGACCGCGCGGCCGGCTATGATCCGCGACCTTCTCGGCGAGCCAGATGGCCGTCGCCTCGGCGCTCCCCAGTACTTGTTCTGGCCGCACGGCGACGTCCATTTCGGCTAACCGCTCGACGAACTGTTCGGAAGTCGTACTCGGATTGTTCGTGACGAACAGGAACCGACGGCCCGTCAACGTAAGATAATCGATCGCTTCTCGAACGCCCGGCAACGGTCGGTTGCCAACGTAAATCACGCCGTCCATGTCAAACAAGACAGCGCGCACGGCGCGCAGTCCAGCGAGATCACGAGTCATAGCCTGCCCTTTTATAACCCACCGATATTGACACAGTTTGCCCACATACTTTTTTCGAGTCGCCATCGAGTCCATGATCGAGACGAATACCACTGAACTGCAGTCGAACCGCCGGTTGAATGAACTTGCATTGACGGGGCCGAAAGTGTGTTGCCGACATTCGGCACTGATCACGAGAAGAATACGCAGTTTCGGCATCGACTAAATTGGACTTTGGTATTGGTCCGTCGCAATACCGAAGTCCAACCGTGGTCTCTCGTCGCGATTTTTAATCCTCAACAAATCCGGCCCAAGGTGGTCTCATTTACTGGCAAAGTCTCAACACCGTATTCCAAACGGCGCGGCCCGAGGCCGCTTTCTTGCTGCCAGTTATTTCACTGAGGACCAGGCGGTCCAAATACGCACAGATGAACACAACACACAGGAGATGCTTTGGTATCGCCAATACCTTCGTCCAATAGATTCACCCTCGCTCGTCTACTATTCTAGGTACATTGCTGATTCGCACTTCAACGAGCGGCATGATCGTGAGCAGTGTACTGAACGCGTTTTTCTCGTGATGAATCGTGCGCACACGATGTGGCAGGTGAGGAACTTTTTTGGGCGGATGATGGCGTGAGATTCTGCAAGCAGCCCGATGAAATCGAAGCGATACAGTCCGCGGAGTTCGATCACGATGGTCTGGCTTCTGTGGCACAGTTGCTCATGTGGGCCGCTCCGAAAAACTCATTTTGCTTCCTGACACCGCCATAAGCCAAGTGTTCGTCAAAAACTTGAACGGACAGGAAGATGGTTTTACGAGATACACATCGCAGTTTTTTTGGGAGGAGCGAACGATGTCAGACCAGCATGAAACGCCACCGGGAGCGGAACGGCGCAGTGTGATCGGAATGTTAAAACAATGTGCATTGATCGGGGTCGCCCTCGGAGCGGCTGCGGGAACCTTTGCCTACTCCGGCGGGTGGTTCGGTCAAACCTCCCTGACACCCGCCATGTTCATCGACCGGTTCGAGCAGGTTGACGGCGTCCATTCCGGATTCCGACGCAATCATGCGAAAGGGCTCAGGGTTTCTGGTTTTTTTGAGAGCAACGGTAACGGCGTCCGCCTCTCTAAGGCCGGCGTGTTCGAACCTGGACGCGTGCCGGTACTTGGACGATTTTCTCTCGATGGCGGGCATCCATACCAGTCCGACCGACCAGACACGCGGCGCGGTCTTGGGCTTCAGTTCTTGAAACCTAACGGAGAACAGTGGCGAACCGCAATGATCAGTTTTCCACTATTTCCGGTCCGCACACCAGAGATCTTTTACGAGCGGCTGCTTGCGTTCAAGCGAGACCCCGCGACCGGAAATCCCGATCCCAAGCAGGTCAGAGCATTTGAAGAGCGCCACCCAGAAACGATTGAGGTGCTAAAGAAAATTACAGCCGAGCCGCGTTCGTCCGGATTTGGCAACACCACCTACCGGGGCCTAAATGCGTTTCTCTTTACGAACGCGGACGGCATTACAACTCCCGTGCGGTGGATCCTCAAACCGGTGCAGCCGTTTGAGGCTGCCGGCACCGCACGACCGGAGAAGAGTTACTTGTTCGATGATCTCGTTGCGCAAATTGATCGGCAGCCGCTCTGCTGGAGACTGATCATCGTTGTTGGAACCGCTGGCGATCCGACCAACGATCCCAGCTACGGCTGGCCGGCGGACCGCGAGCAGGTGGACGTTGGGAAATTGACCCTCGATCAAGTCGAGGCGGAAGAATCCAGCGCCTCCTCCGATATCACCTTCGACCCGCTGATTTTGCCGACAGGCATGGCGCCTTCGGACGATCCGATTCTCCGCGTTCGTTCGGCGGTCTATACGGAATCATTCACCAGGCGCTCCCACGAGACGAAGCAGCCGAGCGCGATCACGCCCGGCGATGTACACAAGAGAAAATGACCATGAAAAAAAACGAAACCGGTTCGCTGTCGCCTTGCGGACGTCCCACTGAATTCCGAGCACGACGGTGCTTGTGACGATCCTCATCGGCGTGTCGGCGGTCATCTCAGGTGCTCAATGTCACCTGCTCCTGTCGATTCGCAGCCTGCCGGCAACATCTACCGTGGAAGAAACCGCCTGAAAAAACGCACGAACTCAAAGCGAGTGCACCAGAAACTCAAAGGAGAACCTGCACATGACCACTGGGATACCCAAACGGATTTTACTTACGTCGCGATCTCCCGAATATTGGCGGGTGACGTTTGCTCATCCACCCCTCAACATCTTCGGCCCGGAATCGATTCCACAGTTGAACGAGATCGTCACCGCAATCGAAACTGATGCACACGTCAAGGTCGTCGTCTTTGACAGCTCCGTCGATGGGTTCTTCTTGACGCACTATGACTTTCTCGCACGGCCGGAGGATACCACGCGACTTTCCCCTGGTCCGACGGGATTACAACAGCTTCCGGACATGCTGGTGCGGCTGAGTCGTTCGCCGGTCGTTTCCATAGCCAGTATCCGCGGGCGGGCGACCGGTGTCGGAAGCGAGCTCGCGCTTGCCAGCGACATGCGTTTCGCCAGCCGGGAGAAGGCGATCCTGTCACAGTGGGAGGTGGGTGCCGGACTGGTACCAGGTGGCGGTCCGATGGCCCGGCTTCCGCGCTTGATCGGGCGGGGACGTGCCCTGGAAGTACTTCTCGGGGCGGACGTCATCGGCGGCGATCTGGCGGAGCGGTATGGGTACGTCAACCGCTCGTTCCCGGACGCCGAGCTCGACGGTTTCGTGGACGCCCTCGCCACGAGGATTGCGTCGTTCGATAAGCAGGCGATCGCGGAGACGAAGCGCATGGTCAACCTCAACAGCCTGCCTTCCGACGCTGAGATCGCACCCGAGTGGGACGCATTCCTCGCCGCGTTGGCCCGCCCTGCCGCACAGGAGAGAATTCGAACATTGTTTGAACGAGGCTTTCACAAGCCGGGAGACGTCGAAACCCGCCTGGGTTATCACGTCGGTCGACTAGGGTTCGCTGATCAAGTTGGATCTTGAATGCCAAAAACCAAAGGAGAAGGCGATGGAGAAGTTATGTGCACATTTGCGGGACCTGACGGCCGCCGATTTCCCACGGCCGAGAACGCCAGTCGCCTGCCAGGAGTGTCTGAAAGAAGGCACGCACTGGGTCGAGCTCCGGGAATGCCGAACATGTGGTCATGTCGGTTGCTGCGACTCCTCGCCCGGCAAGCACGCGACAAAGCACTTCCACGTGACGGGTCATCCTGTGATGCGATCCGTAATGCCC